>CAZCTI010000082.1:0-8741 GCA_964501385.1 uncultured Clostridia bacterium | reverse complement strand
AAGGAATGTCCCCGTAAGTAAATAGTCAAATAATAGTATAGCAGAAAATTAAGCATTTGTAATCAAAAATTTTGTATTTTTTAACTTTATATTGTATAATAGAGGAAGAGGAAAGGAAGAGGGACACACCTTCCTGTTTAGGGAAAGTCTTTGCTTGTAGAAGGAATGTCCCTGTACTTAAGAGGGACACACCTTCTAAATAAATTGCATAGGGGTATTTGTTATGAACAACAGCATCTATAAAAAAGGGCTTGCCGTTGTTTTAATCATTGCAATAATTATCATGACTGCCATAGGGATTAAATTATCCGGCAAACAAGAAGTTATTTTCACTAATTACACAAATTTACAAAATGAAGAACAAAACAAAGAAGAGCAAAATAACAAAGAACAAAGCAAAAAAGATATTTATGTCGATATTGACGGAGCAGTGATTAACCCCGGGGTATATAAATTAGTTGAAGGAAGCAGGGTCATTGATGCTGTTAATTTGGCCGGAGGCCTTAAGGATAGTGCAATCACTCAAAATTTAAACAAGGCCAGAGTTTTGGTTGACGGTGAAAAAATTTACATATACAAAGAAGGAGAAACTGAAATTGTTTCATCAGATGATAATGGTAGTCTAATTAATATTAATTTGGCATCTATTGATTCTTTAATGTCACTTCCTGGAATAGGGGAAGTATACGCCAAAAGAATTATAGAATACAGAAAAAACAAACAGTTCAATTCTATAGAAGAAATTAAAAATATAGAAGGAATTGGAGATAAAACATTTGAAAAAATAAAAGATATGATAACAATAAATTAGAGGAGCAGACGATGGATGTAAATAAATACTATAGAAACATTCCCAAAGTTGATTCATTAATGGAAAATGAAAAAATTAGAGGATTATTGAATATTACCAGTAGAGAAGCAGTTTTAGAATGCGTGAGAAATGCAACTGAAGAAATAAGAGTATTTATTAATAATTCAAACAATGAAGATGAAATAATTGCAGAAATAAAGAATATTATTGATAAAATAATCAATGATGTACATAGATTATTATCATTTAATATGAAAAGAGTTATTAACGGAACAGGTACAATTCTTCACACTAATTTAGGCAGGGCCGTAATATCAAAAGAAGCTGCACAAAGACTTTACAATATAGTAACCGGATATTCAAATCTTGAATTTGATTTAGATAAAGGCAATAGAGGGTCAAGATATTCTCACTTTGAAAATATAATTTGCAGAATTACCGGTGCTGAAGCTGCAATTGCAGTTAATAACAATGCTTCAGCGGTTTTGTTGATTCTGTCAAGCTTGGCAAAAGGTTATGAAGTAATAGTGTCAAGAGGAGAATTGGTGGAAATAGGAGGTTCATTTAGAATTCCTGACGTTATGAAGCAAAGTCAGGCAAGATTGGTGGAAGTTGGAACAACAAATAAAACACATCTTTATGATTATGAGCAAAATATTACAGATGAAACGGCTGCTTTATTAAAGGTTCATACAAGCAATTATAAAATTGTGGGATTTACGGAAAGTGTAACCATTGAAGAACTTTCTATCTTAGGGAAAAAACATAATATACCTGTTATTGAGGATATAGGAAGCGGTGTGTTGGTAGACCTTAGCAAATATGGCTTAACTTATGAGCCTACAGTTCAAAATTCAATAAAAGCAGGTGCAGACATAGTGTGCTTCAGCGGAGACAAACTTTTAGGAGGGCCTCAAGCAGGTATTATAGTAGGGAAGAAACAATATATTGATAAAATAAAAAAACATCCTTTAAACAGAGCTTTAAGAATTGACAAATTTACTGCAGCTATATTAGAAAGTGTATTTCATGAATATATTGATGAAGAAAAAGCAATAAATAATATTCCTGTGCTTAAAATGATAAATAAAAATGCGGAAGATGTAAGAATGGATGCAGAAAAACTTGCGGGTAAGCTAAAAGAAATGTCTGAGTTTATAGAAATCAGCATAGAAGAATGTTTATCTCAAGTAGGAGGAGGTTCTCTTCCTTTGGAAAGAATTAAAAGCTATTCTGTGTCTGTAAAACCGAAAACAATGAGCTGTGCATATTTTGAAAGAAAATTGAGAAATGCAGGGGTGCCGATTATTGGAAGGGTTGTAAATGATACATTCCATATTGATTTAAGAACTGTTTTAGAAGAGGAAGACCAAATAATTTATGATGAAATAAAAAACATATTTGAATAATATTTTGGAGGTATTATGAGAAATATTATTATTGGAACAGCAGGCCATATAGACCATGGAAAAACTACATTGATAAAAGCATTGACAGGAAGAGAAACTGACAGATGGGAAGAAGAAAAAAGAAGAGGTATCACCATTGATTTAGGCTTTACTTATTTTGACCTTCCTGATGGAAGCAAGGCTGGAATTATCGATGTGCCCGGGCATGAAAAATTTATTAAAAATATGCTTGCCGGTGTAGTTGGAATGGACATGGTACTTTTGGTTATTGCAGCTGATGAAGGTATTATGCCTCAAACAACGGAGCATTTGAATATATTAAACTCATTAGGCGTTGAAAATGGCATAGTTGTTTTAACAAAATGCGATATGGCAGATGAGGAATGGATTAGCCTTGTTAAGGAAGAAATAAAAGAGTCTTTAAAATCTACATTTTTAGAAAGTGCAAAAATAGTTGAAGTATCATCAAAAACAGGGCAGGGCATCGATAAGCTGATACAGGAAATAAGCAATTTGGCTTTAATAGGAGTAAAGGAAAGGGAGTTAAACACAATTCCAAGACTTCCCATAGACAGAGTTTTTTCCATAACAGGTTTTGGCACAGTAATTACAGGAACTTTAATATCAGGAATACTAAAAAAAGGTGATGAAGTAGAAATTTATCCTGTAAACAAATTATGCAAAGTAAGAAATATTCAAGTACATTCTTCTGATTCTGAAAAAGCTTATGCAGGGCAAAGAACAGCCATAAATTTATCTAATATAAAAAAGACGGATATTTACAGGGGTTGTGTAATTGCACCTGTTAATTCGATGAAAAACACAATGATGCTTGATGTTAAGCTCAATATGTTAAAAAGTACAAAGCGTACAATTATAAATCGATCAAGACTTCATCTATACACCGGAACCAGTGAAATACTATGCAGGGTTGTTCTTCTTGACAGAGATGAATTATCTCCCGGTGAAAGCTGTTATGCCCAGCTTAGATTAGAGGAAGAAATTGCAGTTAGAAGAGGAGATAAATTTATTGTAAGATTTTATTCACCGTTAGAAACAGTGGGCGGTGGAGAAATTATCGAGCCTGTTCCCATAAAGAAGAAAAGATTCGATGATGACCTTATCGAAGAGCTTAAAATCAAAGAAAAAGGTACAGGTGCTGATGTAGTTGAAAAAATAATAAAAGAAGCAAAGGACCTTGTTTCTGCTTCTCAATTAGCTAAAACAACTGCTCTTTCTGAAATAGAAATAAAAGATAATATTGAAATATTGGAGCAGGAAGAGAAAATAACAATATTTAAAGTAAAAAAAGATATTTTTGCTTGGCATAAAAGTATTGAAATTGAAATAGAAGAAAAACTTGAAAAATATTTGTTTAATTTTCATAAGGAGCACAAATATCAAAAAGGAAGCAAAAAGTCTGAAATAAAAAGTAAGTTTCTGCCTAATATGAAACAATTGCTTTTTGATATGGTTATTCAGTCATTTGTACAAAAAGGCCTTATAAATCAACAGGATGAATTTATTTCACTCCCTTACTTTTCAATTGAATACGATGATGATTACAAAAATATCGAAGAGAAAATTTTAAAAATATTAAATGATGTAAAATTTGAATTTATAAATATCAATGAATTAATTCAGGAAATAAATGTTGCTTTGGCAGAAGATATTGTTACTTTGATGATTTCAGACAAAATATTAATGAAATTTAATGATTTAATAACAACAATGAAATTATATGAGGAAGCAAAACAGATTTTAATAGAATTTTTAAATATCAATAAAAAGATAACTGCCGCTCAGTACAGAGATTTGTTAAACACAAACAGAAAAATGTCAATAGCCATTTTAGAATATTTTGATATGATTAAGCTGACAAAAAGATTAGAAAATGACAGGATATTCTACTAAATTTGACATTTACTTAATATAATTCTTGACAAAAGATGTTTTATTTTGTAAGATTAATAAAAAGTTTAATTTTTGTAACAATTTAGCTTAAGGAGCGTAATAAATGAGAGTCTTAATTGTAGATGACGAACTTTTAATGATTAAAAGTCTAAAATATAGCTTGGAGCAGGATAATTATGATGTGGAATTTACTGCTGACAGCGATGACGCGTTAAGAAAAATCTCTATAACTGAGTACGACATTATTATACTTGATTTAATTCTTCCTGATACAGATGGTCTTCAAGTTTGTCAAAAAATCAGAGAAATATCACATGTACCCATTTTAATTCTGACAGCAAACAATGAAGATATGAATAAAATATTGGGATTAGAATTCGGTGCTGATGATTATATGACCAAGCCTTTTAACATTTTGGAGCTTAAAGCAAGACTAAAAGCTATTTTAAGACGAACTAAGGGAATAGGCCAAAAGTCAAATGAGCAAACCTTGGTGGTTGATGATTTTGTTATTAATGCTTTGGGAAGAAAAGTGAGTTTACAAAATAAAGAAATAAATCTCACAGCAAAAGAATTTGATTTGTTGCTTTTATTAATTACAAATCCCGGTAAAGTATTTTCAAGGGAAGAGTTATTGGAAATTATATGGGGCTATGAATATTTTGGTGATTTAAGAACTGTTGATGTACATGTTAGAAGACTGAGAGAAAAAATAGAAAGCAAAAACAAAACATATGAATATATACTCACAAAATGGGGAGTTGGGTATTATTTCAGAAACAAAGGTTAACAAGGATGGGGGAGCTGCAGCAAATTAGCTGTAGCTTTTAATTTTTACTTAATAAATTAATTTTACTTAAGTAAAATCAACTTGAATTTGTTATTAGGATATGTTATTATAATTTTGATGGGGATAGATAGGTGCTGGTGTGCCTCCTGGTCTTCAAAATCAGTTGCGGGGCGTTTGTAGCGTCCTGGGTGGGTTCAATTCCCACATATTCCCGCCATTTAAGGAGAAATGTTATGCCTAATAGTGTATTGGTATGTGTTACACAACAAAAAACCAGTTCTAAATTAATACAAAAAGGAGTGGAGCTTTCAAGAGATGAAAAAAGCTGTCTTAATGTTATACATGTTGTTAATGAAAATGACAAGCTTTTGTATGGATTAAGCGACGGCGATGCATTAGAATATCTATTTGAAATCACTAAAGAAGTTGGAGCAAATTTAGTTGTTAAAAGATCTAAAGATGTTATTAAATCAATAGTTGATTATGCAACTGAAACTAATTGCACCCACATTGTTTTGGGAAGCTCAAAAAATCCTTCAAGCAATTTTGTTTCTAAACTTCAAAAAAAGCTTCCTGATGTAGAGTTTGTACTTTAGGATAAAATTATGGGCAGAGCTTTATTTATATTTAAATTTCTATTTGACAAAAATATTCCACTTAAGGAAAAGTGGTGGGTGATTATCCCTCTTATTTATATATTAAGTCCGGCGGATTTAATACCTGCTCCCGTATTAGGTTTTGGAATAATAGATGATTTGATAATGTTAAGCTTTTTATTAACAAAGGTTTATGATAAAATCAACAAATATTATTTTGACAGCGAAAAGACGGAAAAGAAAGATATAATTGAAAATGTTGAATATGAAATTAACAAGGATGAAGATGAATAATTTCATCCTTTTATTTATTGATACCCTAACCCCATTTATTAGAGGTATGGGGACACACCTCTGTCATAGGGATAGTCTTTGGTGTAAGAGGAATGTCCCTGAATTGTTTATCAGAAAAAGGCGGTAGGTCAGCAGCATTCCCCTGCGAAAAAAAAAGATAAAAATGTCTTTATTTTTGTCGAAATAATTGTTAATATATAAGTAAGAATATTCGGAGGTCTGCATATGAACAATAATTACAAGATTATCCGTACTATTTATGAAAATGTATTCCAAAGAATTTTGGAATGCAAGGATAATGATACGGGAGAATTATTTTATTCTAATATAATAACAAGTAAAAAGGTTATTAATCTGATAAATATTCAAGACTTAAAAAAAATAAAATCTAATATTTTAGAATGCTACAATACTGAAGACCGAATTTATATATTTACAAAATCTTTAGAAACCGATTGCAAAAAATTAACAGACTTAGCTAAAAATAAACTTACATTGAGGCAACAATTCAGTCTTGCTGAAAAGTCAATATATTTAGCTACGAATATTTATAATATGACTGATGTAGTACAGCAAAAAATATTGGATTTAGACAGATTATATATTGACGATTACAATGATATAGTTGTTGACTGCAATCTAATATTTGAACAGGAATATGACATAGCCGACAATGAAACATTTAAAAGATTAGGCAACATAATACATATGATTTTTTCAGGTCTTGAAATAATTGATTACAACATATCTGATACAATACCACCGGATATATTAAAAATTATAGTAAGGTGCCTAACAAGGGAGTATGTTTTTCCTAATGATGCTTTGGTGGAATTAAAAAAATCACCTATTTTTGCAATGATATACGGTGAAGATATTGATGAAAAGATTGAAGAAAAGAAGGCTGGAAAAAAGGATGATAAGATTTTAATAGCTGCTGCAATATCGGATGATGCTGATTCGAAACCGGATACTGATTCGAAATCGGATGATAGTGTTCTTAATATATACTTAAATGAAGATGAAGATGTACCTTCCAAAAAGATTATAAAAAATAATATTATACATAAAGAAATAAAAAGGGCAGTTATATCACTTTTAATTGTTGTTTTAGTGCTGCTAATGGGAAATACAATTATAAAAAAATTAAACAAAAATAAAGATTCGGAAACAATGAACAACGTTGATAAAACACCAACACAACAAACACCTTCACAAGAAACTCCTTCTATAGAAGAACCTGTAACAGATTCTACAGAAATTCATTTTAATGAAAAATTGCTTGAAAGTATCGGATATACAGGAGATAAAGCTAAAAAGGATACAGATATATATGTAGAAGGAAACAGCTCCATGATAATAGAAAATTATGGAACAGATAAAGTTAAGGCATTGTTTGCAGCTGTTGACTTCAAAGATGAAAACTATAGCTATTTACTTATGCAACAAATAGGAGTGTCGGCAAAAATTAAATCACAATATGATACAAAGGTTCAGATAGTTTTTGAAGCATATAAGGATGGAGTTATTAAGTCTAATTTCCATACCTTGGTTGATGTTTATGATGATATATGGTCACCGGTTACAGTGCCTATAAATGTTACAGATGCTGATGTTTTATGCATATATTTGGAATATGAGGGTGAAAATAAAGTATGGATAGACTCCCTGATAATTGATGTAATTAAATAATCCGGTGCTATCTTTTAGGAGCGACTTTTAGTCGTTCTTTTTATTTGGCAAAACAAAAATGTATTTTTTATTTCTCGTATTTATGTTTACGAGGTGATATAATCATTTGGAGGATATTCCTTAATTCACATAAAGCTGCCATAAATTTGAAGGTGTGTTCCCTTACTAAAAAAATTAAAAAAATATTACTTTATACTGAACTTTTTCTTAAGAGTTTACGTCTAAAGTATATGGACTGATATGCAAAAGAGAGGTGGAAGATGGAAATCATAAAAATGGAGAATATCTCCAAACTATATAAATCAGGTCAAATACAGGTAGAAGCATTAAAGAATATTACTTTTAATATTAAAGAAAAAGAGTTTGTTTCTATAATGGGACCTTCAGGTTCCGGAAAATCAACCCTGTTAAATTTAATAGGATGCTTAGACCATTCTTCCGGCGGGAACTATGAATTAGCCGGAAATCAAGTTAATAAACTTAGTGACTCAAAAATGTCCGAAGTAAGAAATTTATTTATCGGATTTGTATTTCAAAGCTTTCATTTATTGCCAAGGATGAATGCAATTAAAAATGTTGAAATTCCTTTGATATACAGGGGAATGAACGCAAAACAAAGAAAAGAGCTTGCCGAAAATGCATTGGAGCAGGTTGGATTAAAGGACAGAATGACGCATTTACCGGCCCAATTGTCGGGTGGCCAGCAACAAAGAGTCGCTATTGCAAGATCTATTGTGGGAAACCCGTCTATTATTCTTGCAGATGAGCCAACGGGAGCGTTAGATTCAAAATCAGGCGAAATGATTATGGAATTATTCATAGAATTAAATGAAAAAAAATCAATGACTATTGTTCAGGTAACTCATGAGGAAGAAATTGCCGAATATGGCTCAAGAATCATAAGACTTGTGGATGGTCAAATAGTATCTGATAATGTAGTGGAGGGTAGAAATGTTTAAGAAAATTGTATCGATAGCAATAGTAATAGGATTAGTATTTTTTGGAGGATATTTAACAGCCAAGCAGTTGGTTCCCAAGGATTCCCAAACTTCCACAGGCCCAAGATATTCTACTAAGGTTGTTGAAAGAGGAGATATAAAACAAGGAGTTAACATATCAGGCCAATTAAACGGTAACTGGGGAGGCTCAATAACAGCTCCAAGACCCGAAGGAGTTACTGATTCAAATGGAATGAGTGTGTCAGTAACTTATACGGTTGAAGAAGTATTTGTAGA
>CAZCTI010000081.1:0-8756 GCA_964501385.1 uncultured Clostridia bacterium | reverse complement strand
GAGCATCTTCAAAAAGAAGATGTGCTTCATCAAAGAAAAATACCATTTTAGGTTTATCAAGATCTCCTTCTTCAGGAAGATTCTCAAATAATTCCGACAGCATCCACAACAAAAAGGTAGAGTACAATAATGGGTTTAAAAATAATTTTGAACAGTGCAAAACATTTATAACTCCTCTACCTGAAGAATCTGTTTTTATCCAGTCATGAATATCAAGTTCCGGTTCTCCAAAGAAAAAATCACCGCCCTGGTCTTCTAATGTCAACATACTTCTTAAAATTGCACCAATGCTTTGGGTTGATATATTTCCGTATCTCATTCTGAAATCATTGGCATTGTCTCCTACATATTGAACCATTGCTCTTAGATCCTTTAAATCCAAAAGTAGAAGTCCTTTTTCATCTGCAACTCTAAAAACTATGTTCATTACTCCTGCTTGAGTTTCATTTAACCCTAAAATTCTTGAAAGCATCAATGGTCCCATTTCTGAAACAGTAGTACGAACAGGTATACCTCCTTCTCCATACAAGTCCCAAAATTGAACAGGGAATCCTTTATATGTAAAATTTTCTATACCAAAACGATTTATTCTTTCCTGCATGTTCGGATTATCGGTTCCTTGAATTGCAATACTTGCCAAGTCTCCTTTAATATCAGCAATAAAAACAGGAACTCCCAAATCGCTGAATGATTCTGCCAAAACTTTTAATGTAATAGTTTTTCCCGTTCCGGTGGCACCTGAAACCAATCCGTGTCTGTTGGCCATCTTAGGTTCTAAATATACTCTTTTGTCACTTTTCCCTATCCAAATTTTATTATCAGCAAACATATTGACTCCTTTCAAAGCTTTTAATTAATTATATTATAGCAAATTAGTTAATACTTGACAATTCAAAAAACGCTATAGTTATAGCGTTTTATTTCAATAAATTTTATCGGCTGCCTTTATCATATGGTATTCCTTCTGCTCTTGGTGCTTGAGAATTCTTTGAAGAGAATGTCAAAACTATCAAAGTTGCTATATAAGGAATCATTTTATAAACTTCATTTGAAATAGGCAATACTTTAAGAAACGGAATTCCTGAATAAGCAGAAGCAAATGTCTTCATTATTCCAAAGAAAAATGCTGCAACAAATACTTTCTTTGTTCTCCATTGACCGAAAATCAATACTGCCACTGCCAAAAAACCATAGCCTGCAACTGTTGCATTAAAATTTGTACTTGTTGGTACTACAAATGTAAGACCGCCTATTCCTGCCAATACACCTGATATAATAACTCCTGCATATCTTATTTTATAAACATTAATACCCACCGAATCTGCCGCTTGAGGATGCTCTCCGCAAGCACGAAGCCTTAACCCAAACTTTGTATTGTTAATAACAAACCAAGAAATCAAAAATATTGCTAATCCTATATAAGTAGTTATATATGCATTCCTGAAAAACATTGGCCCTAAAACAGGAATATCTCCCAAAAAAGGAACCTTTCTTATATAAAATGTATCAATAAACTGAATTTGTTGAACGCCCTGAATCATTCTTGCTGTATAAACCGCAAAAGCAGGTGCAAACAAATTCAGAGCCGTACCACTTATGGTCTGGTCAGCCTTTAAATTAACAGAAGCAAATGCATGTAACAGCGAAAACACCGCACCAGCTAAGGCCGATATCAGGACAGCCAATAATAAAAGACTTTGTCCGCCCATTGTTTTTTGAAAAATATTAATAAATCCTATGCCGGCAAATGCACCTACTACCATTATTCCTTCCAAAGCAATATTTACAATACCACTTCTTTCAGAAAACATTCCTCCCAAAGCAACTATCAAAAGAGGAATTGCAAAATACATAGTTTGCTGTGTTATAAAATAAACCGTACTCATTTACATATCCTCCCTTGTTTCATTTTCATCATTATGATTATTATCACTAACCGGATATTTAGTTGCTGTAGAAATTTCAGTTTCTATAGATTCCACAATTGGTTTTCTGATAAGCTTATTCATTATTTGTTTAAACAACAAAGCAAAAGCTCCGCAGTAAATAATTACAGCAATAATCATATCAATAACTTCAGGAACAAAGTTGTAAAGTTGTATATTAAATCCACCCACTTTTAAATGAGCTATAAATAAACCTGAAAACAATATTCCTATCGGGTGAGACATACCTAAAAGTGCTACTGAAATACCGCTGAAACCTTCAGAAGCCAAAACATCCAAAACATGAATGTATTTTCCGGAGCCGGAAAGATATAACAGTCCTCCACCTAATCCTGATAAACTTCCTGCAATAACCATTGACAAGACAACATTTTTCTTTTCATTTATTCCTGCATATTTGCTTGCCTCTTTATTGCTTCCGCAAGCTTTTAATTCATATCCGAATGTAGTTTTCTGCAGTATTATATAAATAATGACTACAGCTATAAGCACTATAAATATTCCTATGTTAACATTATTTGTATTAAACAATTTATCCAAGCCCGCCTTAGGTAAAATAGCACTCTTTAATACAGGCTTTGTTTGATTTTTTAATGAATCGTATACTGTTTTCACTATTGTCATATTAACTAAGTACATTCCTATATAATTCATCATAATGGATGTTATAACTTCATTAACATTAAAAAATGCTTTTAGTATACCCGGTCCAAAACCCCATATAGCTCCTGCAATCATTGCTCCTATCAATGCCACAAGCCAATGTATTTCTGCAGGAACAAATGTCCACTTAATACCTATATATATTGCAACAAAAGCACCGCAAGTAAATTGTCCTGATGCCCCTATATTAAATAACCCTGTTTTAAATGCAAAACCTACTGACAAACCAGTCATAATAATCGGTATGGCAAAATAAATAACTTGACCTATGCCTTTAGAGCCATCTTCAAAGCCACCCTTTAAAATTGTAAAGAATGCTGGGATTGCATCTTTTGAATTACTTATTAAAAGTATTATAAGGCCAACAAGGAGTCCTACTGCAATTGCCATCAACGAAGATAAAAAACTGATAAAACCTTCAGACTGAAGCAGTTTAGTTCTTCTCATATTTATCACTCCTTTTTGATCCGGCCATATAAAGACCTAATTCTTCTATTGTAATTTCTTTTGGATTTAAATCTCCTACAATTTCACCTTCATAAATAACCAAAATTCTGTCGCTTACATCCATAACCTCATCAAGCTCCAATGATACCAAAAGTACTGCTTTTTGTTGATCTCTTTGAGCAATTAACTGTTTATGAATATATTCCGTTGCCCCAATATCAAGACCTCTTGTAGGCTGTACGGCTAAAACTATATCAGGATTTCTGTCAAGTTCCCTTGCTACTATCAGCTTTTGCTGATTTCCGCCAGACATATTCCTTACAACAGAATCCTCGTCCCTGGGACTTCTTATGTCATATTGTTTAATTAATTTTTTGGCATATTCTTTTACTGCATTAAATTTAATAAATCCCATACTTTGAAAACGAGGCTCAAAGTATGTTTGTAAAACAGAATTCTCTTTTAGATCAAAATCCAAAATCAATCCGTGTTTATGCCTGTCTTCAGGTATATGTGCCATTCCATTGACACTTTTTCTTCTGATGGATTCTTTGGTAATATCTTTGCCGTTTAGCAATACTTTACCTTCATTGATAGGTATTAGCCCTGTTATTCCGTATACAAGCTCAGATTGTCCATTGCCGTCAATGCCGGCAATACAAAGAATTTCTCCCTTCTTAACTTCAAATGATACATCATTCACTACATTTTTCTTTGAATTTTTTGCTTTAACAACAATATTTTTAACTTCAAGAACTGCTTCACTTGTCTTGATATCTTTTTTTTCTATATTAAAATTAATTTTACGTCCCACCATCATTTCTGACATTTGCTCCTTGGATGTCGTGCTTACATCAACAGTTCCTATATGTTTGCCTTTTCGTAAAATTGTACAACGATCAGCTACTTCTTTTATCTCATTTAATTTGTGGGAGATAAAAACAATTGATTTTCCTTCTTTAACTAATTCTTTCATTACTTTCATTAATTCTTCAATTTCTTGAGGTGTTAAAACAGCTGTAGGCTCGTCAAAAATTAATATTTCGCTGTCTGAATAAAGCATCTTAAGTATTTCAACTCTTTGCTGCATTCCAACTGTTATATCTGAAATATATGAGTCCGGATTAATTTTTAATTTATATCGATTGCTCAGATCCATTACTTTTTTTCTTGCATCATCTTTCTTTAAAACACCCATATTTACAGTTTCTCTGCCTAAAATAATACTTTCAAGTACTGTAAAATTATGAACTAATTTAAAATGCTGGTGAACCATACCTATTTTTAAATTATTTGCATCATTAGGATTATTAATTTTAACAGGATTACCATTAATAGATATATTGCCTTTTTCTGCTTGATATAAACCAAATAATACACTCATTAATGTAGATTTACCTGCCCCGTTTTCTCCTAACAATGCATGCACTTCACCCTTTTTAACTTTAAAGGTTACATCATCTAAAGCTTTAAAATTACCAAATATTTTGGTAATTTTGTTCATTTCGATTACGTACTCCATAAAACCACCCACCATTTAATTTAATAAGGAACGGGGACACACCTTCTTAGGTAGGAATGTCCCCAATATATGTTGCTTAAAGGCTAACGCCTTAAAAGCAACCTTATAATTATTTGCTATTTAATTACTTCTACTATAACTTTGCTTACCGGAATATCTGCTGCTGTTACTTCTTCAGCAGGTTTTCCTGCATCTTCAACAACTGCTGCATCATTCATTATTTCTATTTCTTTTGCTACTATTTTTCCATAGATAGCATCATAATCAGCTTGTGTGAATTTTTCAAATCTTGAGTTTTCCATTGGCAATTGTACACCTTCAACAGTTGCATCCAATGAAACTGAAGTTCCTCCAGGGAAATTGCCAGCATAATATGCAGTTAAAGCATCATATACAGATTTTGAAAGATTCTTCATAGATGAAGTAATAACTGTTTCAGATTCTGCTGATTGGTCAACGTCAACACCGATTACTTTTGTACCTGCTGCTTCTGCTGCTTTCATAACTGAGTTACCTACAGCACCGCCGCAAGCAAATATAACTTCTGTTCCTTCATTGTACCAAGCTGCAGCTTTTGCTTGATTTTCAGGAGTAGCATTAAAGTTTCCTACATAAGTATATTTAAGTTGAATTTCTTCAGTTAATCCAAGTTCATGAGCTGCATATTCAGCACCTTGAACAAATCCATATCCAAAACGAACAACTGCAGGAACAGCCATGCCGCCCATAAAACCTAACTTAGTATTACCTTCTTTAACTATACTGTATCCTGCTAAGAAACCGGCTTCTTCTTCAGCATAGAATATAGAATATGTATTGTCGGCAATATCAGGATTCCAGTCACCGGCATGTGGTACACCGTCAAGTATTACAAATTTTACATCAGGATATTGTGTTTGAACTGTATGAATTGGAACTTCAAACAAAAATCCGGGGCATACTATAACCTTTGCGCCTGCTTTAACTGCCAAAGCTATAGAGTCTATATAAGCAGTGTCTGATTGTTCAGCCGGCTGATAATACTTGTATGTAATATTGTTTTCTTTAGCGTAAGCTTCTACTCCTTCCCAAGCACCTTGGTTAAAAGATTTGTCGTCGATTGTTCCAACGTCAGTGATTAACGCTAATTCAAACGTATTAGCTGCCGGTGTTTCAGGTGTTTTTGGTGTTTCGGGTGTTTGTGGCGCTTCAGGTGTTTTTGGTGTTTCGGGCCCTTTGTTAGCACATGCTGAAAAAGCAAAAATCATAATAAACACTAATGCAACAATGGCCAACTTTCTCCATAATTTCATGATATTAATTCCTCCCATTTAATTAGAATTTAATAAAATATATAAATAAACGCTATGCGTTATTTATCATTTTAATTGCAGAGCTTGTTCCAATTCTTGAACATCCTGCGTCAATAAAAGCCTCCATGTCCTGTAAAGTTTTTACTCCCCCGGAAGCTTTAATTTTAACATTTGGTCCTATATATCGTTTAAATAATTGTATATCGTCCATAGTTGCACCACCTGTGCCAAAACCTGTGGATGTTTTAATGTAATCGGCCCCGGCATTAGTCACTGCATGGCACATTTTTATTTTTTCTTCTTCTGTCAAGTAACATGTTTCAACTATAACCTTTAAAATATGATCACCAACAGTTTCTTTGATTATTTTTATTTCATTCTCTACTTTATCATAATCTTTATTTTTCACATCAGAAATATTAATAACCATATCAATTTCATTTGCACCATCCTTTAGAGCCTGTACACATTCTGCAACTTTTGCTTCGGTAGTTGAATAACCCAAAGGGAAACCAATGACAGTGCAAATATTTAATTTGTTATTATAGGTATCATAAATTCTTTTTATATAATTAGGTGGAATACATACTGAAGCTGTCCCATACGCAATTGCTTCTTCACACAAAGCACGTATCTCATCCCAAGTTGCAAATGCCTTTAATAAAGTGTGGTCAACATATTTCATCATTTCAAGATGGTTCATTACTCTCCTCCATTGTCCCCTCTTTGTTAAATCAGTTTAGCACAAAATAGTAAATTCGTCAATTATATCTGTCACAAAATGTGGGACACCGGGTACCTATTTAAACTAAACAGCATATTAAGTCCCTTTGGTGTCCCAATATATTATTTTATAGCAGATTTTCTACGATTAATGAAGTACCCATTCCGCCGCCTATGTAAAGAGTAGTTAACCCCCTTTTAACACCCAACTTCTTTTCCTGCTGAGAATAGGTATAAATAGCATTCTTTAACCCTTTTGCCGGTTATTTTTTCTACTGCTTCTTTGTATAAGTTTAATTGATCATGGTATTCATTTTTAAGCTTTTCAACTTGAGAAGCAATATTTTTTGTTTCATCAATTCTGTCGGTTTTATAATCAACGATAACAGCTTCATTGTTTTCAATAAAGTAGCAGTCAATTATACCTTGTACAAGTATCAAATCTTCTTCATTTAAGCTGTTTAAAACATCTTTAGCCTTCTTTCTGAATACAAAAGGAGCTTCTCTGTAAACAGCCGGTGAATTTATAATTCTTTTTCCTATATTACTTTGGAAGAATCCTTCAATTTTTTCAGAATAGGTGCTTATTGCTATTTTTGCTTCTCTTTCTGTTAGAAGTTTTTTGTCTGCCATTTGATTAATGGTATTTATTATACTATTCTTATCTATAACCTCTTTTAAATCCAAGTGTTCCATCACAAAATGAAGCAATGTTCCTATTTCAGCACCTGTAACTTTTTTATCCAATATAAATTTGTCTGTATCTTCATTATACTCAAATATATCTATCAATGCAGGGATTTTATATCTTAATCTTGTAAATTCTTTATCCTCCAAATTTTTAAGTTCTGTTACCGAAAGCTTTGTAGGTATATTCACAGAAGACATATATGGATATTTAAAGCTTAAACGTCTGCCTATTTCTTCATAATGAGGACTATTTTCTTTGAACTTAAACTCATTTAACAATGCAATTTTACTCTCCCACAAATTAATCTCTTCATTTGCGTTTAAACTTAAGCTTGACCGAGTAATCATTTTTAAATTCCAATTTTTCCATTTACCTTTTGCCATTATTTCATTAAATTCTTCATAGGTTACTTTATCAAATAAACAGCTGCAAATCCAATCCATATATGACATACCCTTATAAACAAAATACTTACCATGGCCTCTGCGCCAATTTCTTGACTTTTGCTCCATTCTGCCAACTGTACCTGCCATAATTAACCTGTCAACTGCTCTTGTCATAGCAACATAAAGTACTCTCATTTCTTCAGATATATTTTCTTTTTTAATTTTTTGTTTAATAGCGGTTCTTGCCAATGTTTCTTTTTCTGTTCTTTCATCAATATTCACAAATTTTGGAGCAATGCCGTAATCCTTGTGCAACAATATTTTATTTCTTGTATCCTGCAAATTAAACTGTTTGTTAAGACCACAAAGAATTACTACAGGGAATTCCAAACCCTTAGATTTATGAATTGACATGAGCCTTACCACATTGTCGTTTTCCCCCAATGTTTTCGCCTGCCCTCTGTCGTCAGAGCCTTTTTCAATTTTTTCAACATATCTTAAAAATTTAAACAAACCTCTCATTGAAGTTTTTTCAAAATCATAAGCCAAATCAGCCAACATCCTTAAATTTGCCTGCCTCATTTTGCCGTTTGGAAGAGCTCCTGCAAAATTATAATAATTGGTCTCCATCAATATATCCCATATTAAATCATTTAAATGAGAATACCTGCTTCTATAAGTCCAATCATATATTTTATCTAAAAAACTTTTTAGCTTATCAACTAATTCATTAGATAAATCACTATCTTGTATTTCCTCACTACTATCATTTCCTTCATTTTTAGCACTAAATTGTACATATTTGTTAAGAGCACCTATAAAATGTTTTTCCTTAGGGTATTTTAGTCTTATCTCTAATAATTCCTCAGTAGTAAAATTACCAATTGGAGAACGCATAACACTTAAAAGAGGAATATCCTGTCTTATGTTATCAATTAATTTTAATAAATTGACAACAATTTTTACCTCCAATGCTTCGTAATACCCCTTTCCTCCATCAAAGTAAAACGGAATATCTTCTTTATTAAATCTTTCTTCAAATAGACTAGCCCAATTTGCAACCGACCTTAAAAGTATTACAATATC
>CAZCTI010000080.1:0-8902 GCA_964501385.1 uncultured Clostridia bacterium | reverse complement strand
CATCTCTGGCAATAATATTTATTATTGGGTATATAAATATGAGCTTGACGCCGGACAATGCATTTGACGATCTTGAAACAGTACAGCAAGAATCAGAAGCTTTGGGAGATGACATTGCAGAAATAGTTGAGGGCGGAGTAAATGAAGTTGATTTTGCAGAAATTTTGCCTGATACAGACTTTGAAATTTTAGGAGACATAACAGATTTAACAGGTGCAGAACAAGCTTCTTCAGAAGGTGTTCTTTCGATGTTAAATGTAAGCTTTGCTAACTTTAAATTAAATAAAGCAAAAGCCAATATGGATGTATTGGATTATCTTGAAGAAAGTTTAAGTTCATCTGTGATATCAGAAGACACAAAAGCTCAATTTGAACAACTGTTGTTAAAAAAGAATTCGTTTATTGAAGCAGAACAAGGAATTGAACTTATGCTTCAATCAAAGGGATATAATGAATCAATAGTAATTGTAGATGAAAGTATGGTAAAAGTAGTTACTAACGATACAATTGAACAGGCTGATGCAACAATAATATTAGATGTTGTAGTTACAGAAACAAATTATGAACCTTCTCAAATAAAAATTGTGAAATTTGATAATATTGATTTGTAAATATTTACAACATCTGCTATAATCACTTTAGGAGGTGCTGTTATGGATAATGAAAAATTTGAATTTGGCCAGGTTAAAATATCTGATGATGTTGTAATAATTATTGCAGGCATTGCAGCAAGCACAATTAAAGGAGTAAGTACAACTCGAACAGGTGTAGCCGAAGGAATTACAAATTTGTTTTCAAAAAACAATTACTCAAAAGGTATAAAGGTCGAAGTTAATGAAAACACAGTAGTATTAGACATTTTTATAAATGTTGAATATGGCTATAAAATTAATGAGGTTGCAAAAGAAGTTCAAATGTCAGTAAAGAAAGAAATTGAGACTATGACAGATTTGCAGGTAGCAGCCGTTAATGTTCATGTACTTAATATTGTTCAGGACAAAGAAGTTAAAGATAAAGATAAAGACAAAGAACTTGCTGACATAACAATAGAATAAAAAGAAAATAGATTGACAAGAAAGGTTGGGGGACACACCTTCATGGATTGTAAGCCTTTGGGGTAATTAAGGAAGGGGGACACACCTTCATGTACAGTAAGCCTTTGGGGTAAAGCCATGAAGGAATGTCCCCGTACTTGAATGTCCCCGTACTTGGGGGGACACACCTTCGTGTCCCCATATTTATCAGGAGAAAAATATGAAGCGTAAAGAAACAAGAGAAGAGGCTGTTAAAATGGTATACAGCATGGATGTAAACAAGGATTTTAACAGAAATTATTTGACTGAATACATAGAGCATTTTGAGCTTAAAGATATGGATATTGATTATTTAGATAAAACAATATCCGATTTAATTATTAATATGGAAGAAATAGACAAGTATATAACCGATAATTCAAAGGACTGGAAAATTACTCGAATTGCCAAGGTAGATCTTGCAGTACTTAGAGTTGCTTTGTCTGAGATTTTATATAATGAAACAATACCGGAAAGCGTATCAATTAATGAAGCTGTAGAAATAAGCAAGAAGTTTTCTAATGAAGATTCACATAAATTTATTAACGGTATACTTGGTACTGTTGTAAGGTCCATTGAGAGATGACATACATTTTAGGAATTGATACAAGTGCTTATACCACATCAATTGCATTAATTGATTCAGAAACAAATGAAGTACTTATAGACGAAAGAAAAGTTCTTGAAGTAAAGATGGGTCAAAAAGGGTTAAGGCAGCAGGAAGCGGTTTTTCAGCATTTAAAAAACTTACCACAGCTTTATGGGACAATTGATTTTGACCTTTCACAAGTAAATATTGTATCTGTAAGCTCAAAACCTCGCAATGAAGATGGTTCCTATATGCCTGTATTTATTGTAGGACAAAATTATGGTAAAGTTATTTCAAAAACACTTAATTGCAAATACATTGAATATTCCCATCAAGAAAATCATATTTCATCTTCCTTAATAAAAGATTATAAAAATATTGACCATGAGTTTCTTGCAGCCCACATATCAGGAGGAACAACTGAATTTATATTTGCTAAAAAGGGTTTAAAAGGATTTGAAACAAAAATTGTGGGTGGTACATTGGATATTTCATTTGGACAGCTTATAGACAGGTTAGGCACATTGATGGAATTTCCATTCCCCTGCGGTAAGCATATGGAAGAGTACATAAAAGGGAAAAATACTGAAAAAATTTCTACACCACCCATAAGCAAAACATCTTATATAAATTTATCAGGAATGGAAAATTACTATGGCAATATGTTAAATAAATATAAAAAAGAGGATATTATTAATTCTCTTTTTAAATATATTGCAGAGTGCATCATAAATATAATACATAGTTTAAACTATCTTCAATTTAAAACCATAGTTATTTCAGGTGGAGTTGCAGCTAACAGCTATATAAGAAATTATATTTCGGATAAAATTAAAAATTATAAAATTTTGTTCCCTGAAACAAAGTATTCTCCGGACAATGCTGTAGGTGTAGCATTTTTGCCTATTATAGACAGGTGGCACAATGAAATTAAAACCCATTAAGGTTTCAGTTCTAAATCAATATATAAAAAAATATTTAATGAGCAATTCTATTCTCAATAATTTGAGAGTAGAAGGAGAAATAACTAATATTAGAATTAGTAAGACAGGATATACATATTTTTCATTATGCGATGAAACATCATGTATAAACTGTGTTGCTTTTTTTGCTGATTCAATTTCAAAAAACGGAGACAAAATAATTGCGGAAGGAGAACTTTCCGTTTATGAAGTAAAGGGAACATATCAGCTTATTGTCAGAAATATTGAAAGAGTTGGTCTGGGAAAAATTCTTCTTGATTTGGAATTATTAAAGGAAAAATTAAAATCAGAAGGATTGTTCGACCGTAAAAGAGAAATACCTGTATATCCTCACAAAATCGGTATAATTACATCAAAGACAGGAGCAGCTGTCAGGGATATATTAAAAACCTTGGAAAGTGTAAAAGCGGATATTGAAATAACTGTTTACAATTCATTGGTTCAAGGTGATAAAGCAAAAGAGCATATAATAGAAGGCTTAAAATATTTTAACAATATGGAAACTGATGTAATTCTTATATCAAGAGGTGGAGGAAGCTTTGAAGATTTAAATGTTTTTAACAACATTGAATTGGCTATGGAGGTATATAAATCCAAGGTTGTTGTTGTAACGGGAATAGGCCATGAAACAGACAGAACATTGACTGATTATGTAGCTGATGTTTACTGTCATACTCCAACAGCTGCAGCAGAAAGAATTATAAGAGGCTATAAAGATGTTGAGGAAAAATTAAATAATCTTTTATTTGCTTTAAAATCCGGAACAAGCAATATTATTTCTTTAAAAAAAGCAGATCTTATGTCCATAAAATATATTTTAAGAAGCAACTTGCCCTTAGAGGATATTTATAAAACGAAAAATCAGCTGAATATATACAAAAGTGCAATAAGAAACACAACTGTAAATTATATTAATGCTCTATATTTTAATCTTAAAATAATGAATGAAAAATTAAATACATTTGATTACAACAAGCAGCTTCAAAAAGGATTTGCATTGGTATCGGATATAGACGGAAATATTATAAAAGACAAAAATCAATTAAATATAAAAGATATTTTGCGAATAAGATTTAAAGACTTTGAAGCGGAAGCAGAAACAATTGATATAAAAGAGGTGTAAAATATGGAATACGAAAGCTTTGAAAGTGCTTTGGAAGAACTAAAAAACATAGTATTGAAATTTGAAAACAACAAGGACATAACAATTGATGATTTACTTATCAATTATGAAAAAGGAATGAAGGCTTATTCTTTTTGTACAAAAAAATTAGATGATACACAAAAAAAGATTAAAATAATCGATGAGAGTATTGAATAGAAGAAGCTTAAATTCAGCTTTGTCATCCTGAGCGATAGCGAAGGATCTCAGGTTTTCAAGGAAGGGGGACACACCTCTGTCATGGGGATTGTCTTTGTGGTACGGTAGTTATTCATTGCAATGGCACTTAAGTGTATTCATAGCAATAACAATTATAAAAAATAATTATATGTCAATTCACGGTCAATTTAAAATTTATAATTATTAAAAATATTAATTGATATAAGTAAATTCTTATGCTATAATTTTATTAAATTATCTAAATAATTATTTTTTTGATAGAATATTTATGTATAATGTGAAGTGATAAGGATGAAAAATTATAGGCTTGATGTATATTTGCATGACAAGGGTTATGCTGACAGCCGCGAAAAGTCAAAGCAACTTATTTTAAATAATTCTGTATATGTTGATGACAAATTAATAACGAAAGCATCATATATGGTTAATGATGATATTAATATTAAAATAACCAATACTCTTAATTATGTGAGCAGAGGTTATATAAAAATAGAAAAAGCTGTACAAAAGTTTAATTTAAATATAAAAAACAAAACTGCAGCTGATATTGGTGCTTCTACAGGAGGTTTTACAGACTATCTGTTAAAGCATGGAGCAAAAAGCGTTTATGCAATTGATGTAGGTTGTAATCAGCTTCATAATTCTTTAAAAAATAATTCCCAAGTTATAAATTTAGAAAATACAAATTTCAGATACATTGATACATCCATATTTACAGATAGTATAGACATAGTAACCGTTGATGTTTCATTTATTTCTCTTAAATATATTTTACCTAAAATTGTCGAAATAAGTCATTATAATACTGATATTGTCGTATTAATTAAACCACAGTTTGAAGCAGGTAAACAAAACATTGGGAAAAAAGGTATTATAAAAAAAAGAGAAGTTCACTTGGAGGTTCTTAACAATTTAAATAATTATTTTGATGAAAATAATTTAAAATTAATACATATAGATTATTCTCCCATAAAGGGTACCTCGGGTAATATAGAATATCTTGCTCATTTAAAAAAGGAAGGTTTTTCAAATGAATTTAATTTCAAAGACCTAATAAATGAGGCTTTTGAAATATTATAAAATAATAAGAGGTGGCAAATGAAAAAGTATACGAGACAAACAAAAATTTTAGAATTGATTTCTAAAAGTGAGGTTGAAACTCAGGAGGAATTAGCCGAAGGTCTAAAAGCTATGGGTATTGATGTAACTCAGGCTACAATATCAAGAGATATTAAAGAGCTTAGACTTGTAAAGGTTATGGCTAAAAGTGGCAAGTACAAATATGCTACAATAGGACAAAGTCAGGAAGGTATAACGGACAGACTTAATAAAATATTTGAAAATTCTGTAGTTTCTATTGACAATGCAATGAACATTGTTGTTATTAAAACAATTCCCGGAGCTGCTCAAATATGTGCATCAGCCATTGATTATATGGGAATTGATGAAGTGGTTGGAACATTAGCAGGTGATGACAATGTTTTTGTAGCTATAAGAGATTTGGAAAGTATAGATTACGTATTGCAGGAATTTAAAAAGAATATAAGATAATGGTGATAATATGCTGCTTAGTTTAAATATAAGCAATTTTGCAGTATTTGAAAATATATCTGTTAATTTTGACTCAGGGTTTAATGTAGTTACCGGAGAAACGGGTTCGGGAAAATCAGTATTAATAGATGCAATACAGCTTATTTTAGGTGAAAGAGCTTCAAAGGATTTAATAAGAAAAGGAAAAAGCTCTGCATTAATTGAAGGGATTTTTGATATTTCAGATAATGACAACCTTTGCAAATTATTAAAAGATTTTAATATAGAAATTGATAAAGATGATTTTTTGATTATATCAAGGGAATTATTGGATAACGGCAAAAGTATCAATAAAGTTAACCAAAGAACTTATCCTTTAAATACAATTAAAGCTATCGGCAGTTTTTTAATTGATATTTATGGGCAGTTCGGACATGAAAGCTTATTTAAAAAAGAAAATCATATTAAATTGCTTGACAGCCTGATTCAAAAAGAATTATCTCCCATATTTGAGGAATATATTGATTTATATAATAGATTTAATAAATTATCAAATGAAATAAATATTTTAACACAAAAACTATTAAACAAGGACAGTAAGATAGAGCAGCTTAAATATGAAATAAATGAAATTGATGATGCCGAGCTTAAAGAGTTAGAAGAAGAAGAACTAATAAAAAAAATTAAAAAGCTTTCAAATGTTCAGGAAATTAAGAAGTCCCTGTATGAAGCCCTTCGAATTATAAACAGTGACAGCTTAAATAATGTTTATAGCATTATTAATAAAATTCAAAATTATGACGAAAAATTAGAAGGTTTTCTGTCGAGACTTGATATTCAGTTGGAAGAATTAAAATTATTGGGTTATGATTTAAGAGATTATTCCGATAATCTGAGTATTGACGAAAAAGAATTAAATAATATAGAAAATAGGATTTCTTTAATTAATCGCTTAAAAAGAAAATATGGTTTTTCAATTGAAAAGATAAATGAATACAGAAATTCATGCAATGAAGAATTAAATTTATTATTACAAGCAGATAGCAGGTTAAATTCTTTAATAACTGATAAAAATAAAATTTATAAATCTTTGACCGAATATGCTGTTATGATATCTAATGCAAGAAAAGATGCTGCAGGATTTCTTGAAAAACAAATATTAATGGAATTAAATGATTTAAATATGAAAAACATTAAATTTAAAGTTAACATTGAAAAAAAGGATATTTCTTTGGATGGTGCTGACAATGTTGAATTTTTAATTTCAACAAATGTGGGAAGCGATTTAAATTCTGTTCAAAAGATTGTTTCCGGAGGGGAAGCTTCAAGGATTATGCTTGCTTTTAAGAAAATTAAAACAGGGGCAGGTCAAACTATGGTGTTTGATGAAATTGACACCGGGATAAGCGGAAAAACAGCACAAATGTCAGGTATAAAAATGAATTATATATCTGTAAACAATCAGGTTATATGTGTAACCCATTCACCTCAAATTGCATCAATTTCAAAAAATCATTTTTTTATTAAAAAGCATGTTGTTGGAAATAATACTTACAGTACTATAAATAAATTGGATCATGAAAGAAAAGTTTACGAAATTGCCAGATTGTTGAGCGGAATGAAAATAACTGACAAATCTTTAAATAATGCTAAAGAATTGATAGAATTTAACAGTAAAATAACTGAATAGAACAAGTTTCATATGGTAAAGTTAAGGATAAAACTATAAGGAGAGCATAATGATAAATTTCGCTAAAAGAGTTTTATTCTTTATTTTTTTTATTGCGGTATTAATGACTGCCGTTTTTTTTGGAATTGATTTAAAAACTAATCCATACAAATTTGCACAAGATGACCCTGTAATTGAAACAGATGGGAAATATGTAATACCGGGAGGTCAAACCATTGGTGTTGAATTAAATACAGAAGGTGTGTTAGTTGTAGGTTTGGCTGATATAATAAATGAAGACAATATGTCAGTATCTCCTGCAAAACTTGCAGGAATTCAATTAGGCGACAAAATACTTGAAATTGATTCACAAAAATTAGGTACTTATGACATAATAGATTATACAGAGGATAATGGTGTTAAACAATATAATTTTAAAGTTGAAAGAGACGGTAAAATTTATTATTTTACCATTACTCCGGTTCAAAGATATGACAGTGATGAAATTAAATTCGGATTTTGGGCAAGAGAAAATATAGCAGGAATAGGAACAGTAACCTTTGTAGACCCTCAAACAGGTAATTACAGTGCCATAGGTCACGGAATTTCCGATTCACAAACAGGAAAATTAATTGATATAGAATCAGGTACTATTTCAAAAGCTAACATAACAAGCATTAAGCTTGGTAAAAAAGGAGAGCCTGGAGAAATTATAGGTTATATATTAAAAGATGAAGATAGTTTAGGGACAGTACGTCATAATACAAACTTTGGAATTTACGGAGAGATAAATGCAAATAGTTTAGGGTATTTTAGCAATGATTTAATAGAAGTGGGCAAAAAGGAAGAAATAAAGTTAGGTCCTGCAAATATAATTTCTTGTGTAAACAATGAAATTAAAATATACAATATTGAAATAACAAAAATATTTTATCAAAACAAACCGGGTGAAAAAAGCTTTGTAATAAAAATAACAGATGACGAATTATTGCAGCTTACCAACGGAATAATTCAAGGTATGAGCGGAAGTCCTGTTATTCAAAACAATAAAATTGTCGGAGCTGTAACCCATGTTTTTATGAATGACCCCTCAAAAGGATACGGAATTTATATAGAATGGGTTCTTGACAATGTATATGATTAATTTATTCTAATATCCTTTTAAGACAAAATTAATGCAAATTTAATAGATTATTAAATATTTAATTGTTTATCGACAAAATTTTTAGTATAATTTCGGTAGGGCAGTATATAATAGACATATATACTATTTTATCTACAAAATAAGAATTGAAAAATATTTTTTTTAATAGAAAAATGGTTTTTTTATTCTTTTGAGTGTTTTATAGTAATAAAAAAATATTGGGGGAAACAATATGCAAAAAAAAGTTTATGTTGTTATTGCTGATGATAACAAGGAATTTAGGCTAATTTTGAAGGATTTCTTGCTCAGCAAAAAAGTTTTCGACATAGTTGATATGGCTGATGATGGTCTAAAAGCATTGGAATCTGTCGAAAAATATGAACCGGACATACTAATTCTTGACATTGTTATGCCTCATCTTGACGGTTTAGGGGTATTGGAAAGGCTTCACAAAAAAGAATTAAGCAAATTTCCTAAGGTAATAGTTTTATCTGCTGTAGGTCATGACAAGGTTACACAGAGGGCTATTAATATGGGGGTTGATTATTATATTGTGAAGCCTTTCAATTTTG
>CAZCTI010000079.1:0-8924 GCA_964501385.1 uncultured Clostridia bacterium | reverse complement strand
GTAGAATTAGCCGGTGTAAAAGAAGACGTATCCGGAATGAAAGTAGAACTAACCGGTGTTAAGCAGGAATTAACGGAAGTTAAACAAAGGGTTATTAACATTGAAAATAACCATGGGAAAAAACTTTCAGCACTATTTGACGGATATAAGCAAAACTCTGATAAATTAGATAGGATACAGGAAGAAGTATCTAAACACGAAGAGATTATTCTAAGAAGAGTTAAGTAAATAATGCTTTTTGGTGAACATAAAAGCTCGGCAAAATGCCGGGCTACTTTTTATAACATAACAATGAGGTGTAATAATGGATAGAAAAATAAGTAATGCAAATTGTCCTAAGTGCGGAAAAGTGATGGAAGAGGGATTTATTCATTCACCAAAGCAAATAATGTGGTCTTTAGATGGTATATCAAGATTATTTGACTTTTATGACGAATATTTAGTCCCCATGTCCTTTCGAAGATCAACTAAGGTACCTGCATTGAGATGCAAGGAATGTAAAATTGTAATGTTTGAACATTAAAATATCTTTCATACATAGTTTCTTTTAATTTATGATTTATATATTAAACATTATAATAAAATAAAAAATACATAGAATAGTAAAAATCGTATTAAATGCTCGGAGGTAATATGGATAAAGAAATAGTTAGATTGGATATGGAAAGGGATTTTGACGCATTTGAGGAATTATCAGTCATATCCTTCGGAGAAAATACAAACAGCAAAAAAGAAATGTATGAATGGCTTTTCGAAAAAAACCCTTACAATAAATCCGGCAATATGATGTACTTATTAAAGGAAGGGGATAAGGTTATCGGTTGCGACGGTCTTTTGCCAAATGAACTGTATGTTAACGGAAAAGTATTATTAACAGCCCATTCGGTTAAATCCATGACTCATCCCGATTACAAGAAACAGGGAATATTCAGAATGATGACGGAAAATTCTTGTGAAAGAGGAAGACAAGATGGCGTGGATGTAGTAATTGGTCTTGCAAATGACCAATCCTATCCTGCATACCAAAGATTCGGGTGGCCAACACTTTTTGAAAAAGAAGTTTATGTAAAACCAATTTTGATAAATAATATTCTTAAAAGAAGAATTAAAATTGGAGTAATAGCAGATCTTGGAAATTCCATATATGCTCTATTTATGAAAAACAAGCTTAAAAGCAGTATGGACAAAGAGATAAATTATGAAATACTTAACAGCGTTCCAAAGGAAATCCAAAAATGCTGGGACAAATATAAATCAAAATACAATGTGCTGTTGGTTAGAGATTACAAATACTTAAATTACAGATACAACGAGAGACCGGATGTTGATTATGTAACCCTTCTTGCAAAGCTTAACAATGAAATTATAGGTTTTGCAATACTGCATAATTCTGTTGCCAATGGCTCTAAAATGACATCCGCAGTTGAATTTTTTTCAGACCCCACCAACGAAAGATACATAAAAGCATTAGCTAACGGAATTGCAAAGTATTGTTATGATAATAATATTGAATATGCTGTTGTTGGAACAGGTCTTTTTGGTGAATACAGGAATGCTCTGTTAAAAACCGGATTTATGGTTACAAGAAAACCTCCCAAAAACAATATGATGATTGCACATGTATTATCGGATAAGGTAACTTTAGATGAGCTAATGGGGCATGATAAGTGGCATATAACTCAAGGCGACGGCGAAACAGAGCTTGATTTATAGAGAGTTTGTTCCTCTTAGGTTTATGTTAATCTTGTTGAATGCAGTGCCACGTTGTTGAAATTTCATGATAATCTGCCGATGTTTTAAGTTGACACATTAAAAATGCTGTGATATTATTACTATCAAAATATTGGAAATTCATACGGAGGAGAGATAGATGGATTTTAAAGAAAAAGTAGCTGAAATATTTACATCAATAGAAACAGAGCTATCAATGGATGATGCTCTTTTGTTAATAGAGATACCACCAAGTTCTGATATGGGAGATTACGCGGTACCTTGTTTTAAATTTGCAAAGAAATACAGAAAATCTCCTACAGCAATAGCAAATGAAATAGTTGAAAAAATAGGAACAGTGGAAGAATTTGAAAAAATAGAAAGTACGGGGCCTTATGTGAATTTCTTTGTGAATAAAGCTCAATTTGCAGAAAAAGTGATGAAAAATGCTTTTATAGAAAAAGAAAACTTTGGAAGCACTAATGTAGGGGAAGGTAAGACCGTCATAGTTGAATTCTCATCTCCCAATATTGCAAAACCATTCCACATTGGTCACATACGTTCAACATTAATAGGTAACTCCATAAACAATATTTATAAATACATGGGATATAATACAATAGCTATCAACCACTTAGGCGATTATGGTACACAGTTTGGAATGCTTATTTCAGCATATAAAAAATGGGGAACTCCTGAAACAGTAGAAGCTATAGAAAAAGACCCAATACCGGAGTTATTGAAGCTATATGTAAAATATAATCAAGAAATTGAAACTCATCCCGAATACCAGGAAGAAGCAAGATATTGGTTTAAAGAATTAGAAAATGGCAATGAAGAAGCATTTAGGCTATGGCACTGGTTCAGAGAGGTAAGCTTAAAGGAATTTAACCGAGTATACGATATGTTTGGAATTAAATTTGATTCATTGGCAGGTGAAAGCTTTTATTCAGATAAAATGCCTGCTATAATTGATGAATTAGAAGATAAATGCTTGCTTAAGGATTCTGAAGGAGCAAAAATAGTAGAGCTTCAAGAATATGGACTAACTGACGCCCTTATTCAAAAGAGCGACGGCTCCACGCTTTATGTAACTCGTGACGTAGCAGCTGCAAAATACAGAAAAGATACATATAATTTTTATAAAAATATATATGTGGTCGGAGCACCACAAAAATTACATTTTGACCAGTGGAGAAAAATTATAGACTTAATGGGATATGACTGGGCATATGACTGCGTCCATGTAATGTTTGGAACTGTAAGCTTGGAAGGTGGAGCTTTAGCTACTCGAAAAGGAAGAGTAGTATTTTTGGAAGATGTTTTGAACAAAGCAATAGAAAAAACCACAGAAATCATAAATGAAAGAAATCCAAACTTGGAAAACAGAGAAAAAGTTGCTAAGCAGGTTGGGATAGGAGCAGTAATATTCCAGGAGTTATTTAATAACAGAATTAAAGATTATGTATTTTCATGGGATAAAACATTAAGCTTTGAAGGCGAAACAGGTCCTTATGTACAATACACGTATGCAAGAACATGCAGTCTTCTCAGAAAAGCTGATATAGAAATAAATGATGATGTGGATTATTCTGTTTTAACCGACAATGAAGCATTTAATGTAACTAAAAAACTATTAGGTTTTAAAGAAGCACTTTTAGGAGCACATGATAAATACGAACCATTTATGATAACACGATATATTGTTGGTCTTGCACAAGAATTCAATAGATTCTATCATGAATGTCCTATTATAACAGATGATGTAAATGTCAAGAAAGCAAGATTGCTTCTTACTCTCAATGTAAATACTGTACTTAAAAAGGGTATGGAGCTGTTAGGAATGGAAGCTCCTGAAAAAATGTAACACCCTTATCACAACAAAAGAACAATTTGTTATTGCATGAATAAAAACGATAATGTCATTCTAAAGTAGTGAAAGATGCCATGCCCCTATTTGTAAGAGGTAAGGGGACACACCTTTTAAGGTCCTTCGCTATTGCTCAGGATGACTTTTTTTATGAATTTCCCTTAATAAATTATAAAATTATTACGAAATTGTCAAATTACCTCACTATTCAACAATACATCTTATGTTTCTACATTGAGTAACAATTAAATTTTCATTATAATTGTTACTAAGGAAGGGGGACACACCTCTACTTTAGGGATAGCTCTTGGAGTTAGAGGAATGTCCCCGTACTAAGAATGGAGGTCTGTTAATGAAACGTGAAAATTACTTGACGATTTTAATAATAATATGTATATTTTCTTTCTTTATGATGATAAATACAAGTATGACTGCAGATGCAGAGGATATACATAATTATTACAAATTACCTCAAGAACCAATAATAAAATCATACATTTATGATTTTAGGGATTCATTTTTCCGCCATAAAGAACTTATTCAGTATACAGAAAATTTGACAGGATTAGATTACAGCAGTTGCGAATTCCTTATTAAAGAAAGCAAAGAAAAAAATATAGACCCATTTATTGTATTAGGAGTTATAAAACGAGAAAGTGATTTTAATCCTAACGCCAAAGGTGCAGCGGGAGAGCGTGGATTAGGTCAGCTTATGGAAAATACGGCTAAGGTAATTGCAGAAAACTTAGGATATTCATATAATCACGACATGCTTATAGATCCGGAATTTAACTTAAAGCTAACTATTACTCAGCTTTCATATCTAAAGAGAGTTTACCATAAGGACATGCATAAAACTCTTACTGCATACAACAGGGGTCAACAAGGCTTAACAGATTATATGAATACTAAAGATGAAAATGGAGTAAGTGATTATTCTTCAAAGGTTTTACAATTTGCCGCAGAATATAAAAAAGCATTTGAAATTTCTAATAATTAATTGTATTTAACATTTATTTAATAATAAGAAGCATTTGATAAATTTAATAAATGATTGTATAATAGAATCGCAGTTATTACTGCAGATTCTTTTTTATGACCTAACCCCATTGCTGCGAGCGACAGCGAAGCAGGAATGGATGGTAGGTCAAACGCAAAGAATGCCAAATTTGTGCGACGAAGGAGCAAACAAATTTGTTGCATTACCCTGCGACTATGACCTAACCCCATTGCTGCGAGCGACAGCGAAGCAGGAATGGATGGTAGATTGGGAGAATATATGCAATCAAAAATAAATAGTATTATTAATTTCTGTTATGATGAAACAGATGGTATTGAATTTCAATTATTCTTAATTGCCGTAAAATGTCTTATACCTTATGAAGATAATATAGGATGTTTTTTTGATAAGAACAGATATAAAAAGGAAATTGAACTACTTGCTTACTATAAAAACGGGGACGATGAAATTATAGATTATTGGATTAAACACAAAATTCAATCAAATAATAATGATAAATTATTAGAATATAAAATTATCCCCATAATTTTATCAAATACAATGTGGGAGCATTTGTTGGATGAAGTTTTTAAAGCAGTTACTTTTTATACATTAAATAAAAACACAATATTGGATGCTGTGCTCATTTCGTCTGCAATTCATGAATTCATTAATGATACCGATATTGAAGATATTGAAATAATTACAAAAGAAAGACTTATAAACTTTTCTATAAAGAATGCCTTTGCTAATAATAAAATAACAGCAGATAAAAATTACATAATTGATTTTGAGAAAGAAAGAATAAAGGAAATTGCTAAGACAATTCTGTTTGAGGACGATAGAATTAGTAAATATAAAATATTAAATTACATATTTAAAAACGACAGTAATAAAAATTTGACCATAGAAAACAGTAAATTATCTGATAACCTGACTAACCAAAACAACTCGGATATTTTAGTCAGTTTTTCATCATATTTGTACAAACTTAGAAAAGGAACAATAAATCCGGAAAAATTAAAAATATCGGATAAAATTCCGGATATAAAGGAATGCTTAAAATACCCCATATTTAACCATCCGCTGCTTGGAAGATGCAAGGTAATTGAAAAAACAAAAAATGAAGTAATTATTAGGAACAAATCAGGAATTATGAGGATTAGAATATGAAAATTTTATTGGTGACTTTGGATTCAAAATATATTCATGCAAATTTAGCTGTAAGGTATTTAAAAAAATACTGCAGTGCTGAAATTGAAATAAAAGAATTTACCATAAATCAAAAACAAGAATATATATTGGGTGAAATTTTGGCAGCGGAAGCAGATTTAATTTGTTTTTCCTGCTATATATGGAATATTGACTACATAAATGAAATTTCATATATATTAAAGGAAGCAAAAAATAAAGCCAAAATATTATTCGGAGGTCCTGAAGTATCTTTTGAAATACAAAAGACTATGGAAGAAAGTTCATTTATAGATTACATTATTTTTGGTGAAGGTGAAGTTACATTTAAAGAATTTCTTGAAGAAATCCAAAAAGAAAGTCCTCAGTTACATAAAATTAAAGGTTTAGCATACAAAGAAAATGAAAATATAATTATTAATGAAAGCAGAGAATTAATTGCTAATCTTGATACTATCAATTATCCGTACAATGAAAATGATGAGTTCACAAATAAAATAATATATTACGAATCTTCAAGAGGATGTCCTTTCAACTGCAGCTTTTGCATGTCATCCATTGACAAAAAAATGAGAATCTTTTCAACGGAAAGAGTAAAAAAGGATTTAAGAATGCTTTTAAATACGAAAGCAAGGCAAATTAAGTTTGTGGACAGAACATTTAATGCAGATTACAGACGCTCTATGGAAATAATGCAGTTTATAGTAGAGAACAATAAGTATAATATGACTATTCATTTTGAAATCACTGCAGATATTATTAATGAGGAATTTTTAAACTTTATAAAAAAAATGCCTGTAAATATGTTCCAATTTGAGATAGGTGTTCAATCTTTAAACGAAGATACACTTCGTGAAATTAACAGACACATGAATAAAAATAAATTATACCATGTAATTAATGAAATAAGTAAAAATAACAATATACATATGCATTTAGACTTGATTGCAGGACTTCCATACGAAGGCTATGAAAGCTTTAAAAAATCTTTTGATGAAATTCACAAATATAATGCCGAGAAAATTCAGCTTGGATTTTTAAAAGTATTAAAAGGAACTAAAATTTATGCAGATAAGGAAAAACACGAAATTAGATACAGGCAAAAAGCTCCCTACGAAGTAATAAGCACAAAGTATATTACCTTGGAAGAATTGCTTAAATTAAAAGATGTTGAAGAATTAGTCGATAAATACTACAATGAAAAATACTTTACTAAATCTTTAATATATATAATTGATAAATTATTTCCTGATTCTGCTTTTAAGTTTTATGAGTTATTCAGTGAATACTGGAAGAAAAATGATTTATACAATATAGCACATAGTAGAAAAAAGCTTTACAAAATACTGTATGATTATATAGAATATATAAACGAAATAAGCGATGAATTTATTGCTGCATTAAAATTTGATTATATATTCAACAACCAATATGAAGACTTACCTAATTATTTAAATAGGGAATCAGAAGATAAGTTTAAAAACATCAAAAGGCACTTAGCAAATGATATTGAATTTAAAAACAAATATTTTTCATCAACAGAAGGTAAGGTTATAAATGATTTCAGGATTGCTGAAGTTGGAGAGAATATCATACTGTTTATTTATAAAAATAAAGAAAATATTTTTAACAGATGTGAAACGTTTGTTATAAATAATATAGAGGAGATTAATCTAACATGAAAAGGGACAAATATTTTGAAGAGTATTATTTTAAAAAAAGAAATGATATTTCTTTTATTACATTAAAAAAGGGTGCCTCAGTAAACTACAAGGACAAAACATATATTGCAAAAACCGAGATCCCTGTACCCATAAGAGTTGAGAAACTTATGGAAGATATAAATAAACAAAATGAAATAGACGGGATAACTTTAAATAACATTATAGACGGTATTATATTTATTTTAGGAACCGACAGCAACTTTGAATATATACAAGACTACAAGGAAATGTTTAAACAATTAAATTTCGAATTTACATCATATATTATATATTGCATAAACAACGATAACAAAACAGAAGACAGTGTAGTTTATGCAAGAGCTCTAATTAATAACGAAGAAAATGAAAAAACCTGCTTTATTTATGCGGGAGCTTTAGAAAAGATGGGAATGGAGCATCATGATAAAGGAAATGATAAGTTAAGCCAATATTTTTTGGAAGAAGCAAATAAATATTTTGAAAAATGCCTCGATTATAATGATAAATTTCCATTACCTTATTATAAATTGGGTTATTATTATAAAAGGAAGCAACAATATGTAAAGGCTGAACTTATTTGGTCAAAACATCAGGAATTAGATGATGACAATTTAAGAATAGAAGAAATAAGAAACGAACTAATTCAATTAAAACCTTATGTTGATTTTGAAAACGGATATAATCTTGTATTAAAAGAACAACCGGAAGAAGCATTGGATTTACTGCTGCCATTGGTTAAAGATTTTAGCGGATGGTGGAATTTATTATTCTTCATAGGTCTTGCTTATAGAACTATGGGAGAATATAATATTGCAGAAACTTATTTTGAAAATGTATTAAAAATAAATAATGTTCAAAAGGATGCATTAAATGAGTTGGGTTTGTGCAAAATATGCAGGGGCAAATATGTTGAAGCAGCAGATTTGTTTTCAAAGCTGTTAAGTATAGATCCCGGTAATTGCGAAGTATTCTGTAACAGAGCAGTTGCTTACCTATACAATAATCAGCCTGACAGGGCTAAAGAAGATATTCAAACAGCATTGAAAATAAACCCAAATGATCCGGTTGCACTGAATATTAAATCAGAATTGGAAAAGTAGAAATTTGCTGAAAAAGGGATTGACAATGGGAAGTAAGTAAGCTAAAATAAAAAAGCACTCCAAATTTCAGTGACGAAGTTTTGGGGACGGTTCTTTTTGATTGAAAATCAATTATAAAAAAACAGAAAAAAAGAAGTAAAAATCAGTTGACAATAGCTTATTGTTATGATAAACTAACAAAGCTGTCGCAATCGACAGAGACCTAAAACAAAAGAAAAAATTGGTAGTTGACAAGTATCACAAAGGTATGATAGACTACTAAAGCTGTCCCAAGAGACAGCAAAAATTGAACTTAGACAATAAAACAGCATAAGAAACCTTTGAGTATGACCTAACCCGATTTTATCGAC
>CAZCTI010000078.1:0-9076 GCA_964501385.1 uncultured Clostridia bacterium | reverse complement strand
ATGGCAGAGGAAGAATCATAGGAGATTACAGAAGAGTTGCCTTATATGGAATAGACTTTTTAATCAAGAAAAAGGATGAAGAATACAACATGATTACATTCCCTATGAATGAAGAAAATATCAGGGCAAGGGAAGAAATAAAAGAACAAGTTAAAGCATTGTACAAAATGAAATCTATGGCTTCTAAATATGGGTTAGATATTTCAAAACCTTCTTCAAATGCATTACAAGCTGTGCAAGCCGTTTATTTCGGTTATTTGGCCGGTGTTAAAGAAAATAATGGAGCTGCCATGTCTTTAGGAAGGACAAGTACATTTATTGATATATACATTGAAAGAGATTTGAAAAAAGGAATAATTACTGAACAAGAAGCTCAAGAAATAATTGACCAATTTGTTCTTAAATTAAGAATGGTTCGTCACTTAAGAACTCCTGAATACAATGAATTATTTGCAGGAGACCCAAACTGGGTAACAGAAGCACTTGGAGGAATGGGACTTGACGGCAGGACACTAGTTACCAAGACATCATTTAGATTTTTGCACACATTGACAAATTTGTCATCTGCACCAGAGCCAAACATGACAGTTCTTTGGTCTGAAGAGTTGCCTGAGGGGTTCAAAAAATACTGCAGCAATATGTCCATTGAAACATCAGCTATTCAATATGAAAATGATGATATTATGAGACCTATATACGGTGATGATTACGGTATTGCATGTTGTGTTTCGGCTATGAGAATAGGAAAGGACATGCAGTTTTTCGGAGCAAGATGCAATTTGGCAAAATCCCTTTTGATGGCTATTAATGGCGGTGTAGATGAAATAAGCAAAGAAAAGGTAATCCATAATATAGATAAAATAAATACTCAAATGTTGAATTATGAGGATGTTCTTAATAATTACAAGAAGGTATTAGAATATGTTGCAAAGCTCTATGTTAATACAATGAACATAGTTCATTACATGCATGACAAATATGCTTATGAAGCCGGACTTATGGCACTTCATGACTATAATGTGGGAAGGCTTATGGCTTTTGGAGTGGCAGGGTTGTCAATTGTAGCAGACTCGTTAAGTGCCATTAAATATGCCAAGGTTAAGCCTGTTTACGGTGAAGAAGGAATAACGGAGGATTTTATTATTGAAGGTGAATTCCCCATGTATGGAAATGACGATGATTCTGTTGATAATATAGCAGAAGAAGTGTTGGAATTTTTCTCTAACGAATTAAAGAAGCATCCTGCATACAGAAATGCAAAGCACACTCTTTCAGTGCTTACTATTACATCAAATGTAGTTTATGGAAAAAAAACAGGAGCAACACCTGATGGCAGAAAAACTGGTCAGCCCTTTGCCCCGGGAGCAAATCCCATGAATGGCAGGGATAAAAACGGTATACTTGCATCTTTAAATTCTGTTGCAAAATTGAAATACAAGAATATTTGCGAAGACGGTATTTCAAATACATTTACTCTAGTTCCGGATACATTGGGGAAAATGCACAGACACAGAATAGATAATTTGTCAAATATACTTGACGGTTATTTTGCCCAAGATGCTCATCATATAAATGTGAATGTTTTAAACAAGGACACATTGTATGATGCCATGGAGAATCCTCACAAGTATTCAAATTTGACCATAAGAGTTTCCGGATATGCAGTTAATTTTAACAGGCTTACTAGAGAACAACAATTAGATGTTATTGGCAGAACATTTCATGACAGGATGTAAAAAATGGCAGAGGGATATATTCATTCAATTGAATCATTAGGCACATTAGACGGACCAGGACTTAGAATGATAGTATTTTTTCAGGGATGCAATTTAAGGTGCATTTACTGTCACAACCCTGATACTTGGAACACAGTAGCAGACGGTAAAACAGCCGTAAATGCTGTTAATCATGATGAGATTGTAAAAATGGCAAAAAGATATAAGACATACTTTAAAAATAATGATGGAGGTATTACTTTTTCAGGAGGAGAGCCTTTATTGCAGCCTGAATTTCTTTTAGAATGCCTTAAGATGTGCAAAGATGAGGGTATCCACACTGTTATAGACACATCAGGGGTTGGCCTTGGAGATTATGATGAAATACTTAAACATACTGATTTAGTTATTCTTGATATTAAACACGGTAATCCAAAAAAATATAAAAGTATAACCGGAGACCGTATAAATTCTTATGAAGAATTTAAAGAGGCAGCAATTAAAAATGAAAAGCAGATGTGGCTTAAACATGTTGTAGTACCGGGCTATGATACAAAAAAAGATATTTATGAACTTTGGAATGAAGTCAAAACTTTTCCCGATAGGTTGATTCAAAAGATAGAGCTTTTGCCATATCATACGCTTGGTGTTTATAAATATGAACAATTAAATATAAAATATAGGTTGGAGGGAGTTAAGCCTCTTTCACACAGCAAGCTTCAAGAGCTTAAAGCTTATATTGATTTACCTAAACTAATAAGATAAAAATTTTAAATTGAAATTACATCTAAGCGTGAATAAGTCAGCACAAATGAAAAGGAGACACCCGAGGTCTCCTTTCTTTAAGGCTCAGCTGCAAATACAAATGCATCTCCATTGATGTGAATTGTATCAGAAGATTTGTCAACATATAAACTGTTCACGAGCAATTTAATTTTCAAGTTTTTATTTTGTTTTTGAATTGTTAAATTTTCCTTTGCCATCATCTCTTTGGGTTCATTTGCTTTTTCAAACAATCCATCAATAAATTCCATCATCGGAATTTCCATAATCGTATTTCCTTCATAGTCAAATAAGAGTGTCAAGTTGCCATTTTCATCGGATTGCTGCATAATTTTATAAGCTTTTTCATTTAGGTTAAATGAACCCATTTCAACAGGGGTTTTGTTATTGTTATAAATATTGATTCTGAAGAACAAATCAAATCCTTCTACATCAATAACTTCATTTATATCAAGCATTGCATTTAAAAAAAACTGCTCTTCATTAATTGGGTATCCCCTGCCATAATATTGTTCAAATCCATATGTGTTTTTAAAATTTGCATAGTAATTTTCAATATTTTCATCCGGATACCAGGACATATCATCCAAATAACCCATACCGTATAGATAATTTGATATATTTGTTATTTCATACTTATCATCATTTGATAAATCTGATCTTGTTACAAGCTCATTGTTTATCAGCACATTGTTCCTTGTCAATATTTCCTCTAATCTGTTTTGTTGGCTGTTTTTAGAAATCGTAAAAGCATCAACAGGAGGGATTATTGATATTAAAGCAAATAATGTAGACAAAAGAACAATTGTGTTTGGATTTTTCCTTTTGTTAATCAAAAGCATTACTGCACATACCAATGAAAATATTCCAAACAATACTACATAATATCTGGATTCAGTAAATCCATAAGCTTCAATTCGTATATAGGCAGATACCATCTGCATTGCTACTAATGGTATGAGAACTAGGGGAAACAATTTTCTGTAGTATACAGAAAAATTATTTTTCAAGTTTGAACCCAAAATATAAATGAAGTAACCTACTGCAGAATAACCCAATACCATAGGTCCTACTTGCCCTACCGGCCACACTCCCGTAACTAAAATTTTTATAAAATATATAACTAATACTGCCGTAAATACAGTTATAAGCGGTATGGTTATATATGAAACCAAAATATCCAAGAATTTTGGATAAGTGTATGAAATTTCTTTCTTGTGCCAATCATCTTCATCCTTTGAATTGAATTTCGGAAGTAATGAAAGATAATATGCAGGTGTAAAGAAGACAAAAATTATATTTGCTGCATGAGCATATGATTTATAATCAATATCATAAAGAAGTATATCTATTGCACCCATTATGGCTGCAATACCAAGATATAAAACCATACCATACAATATTGATGTAAAAGCAGCTTTAAAATGTGCCAGTGCCACATCGCTAAAATTCAATGAATTTTTTGCAGTTGGAAGATACAAATAAGCTGCAAACAATGCAAAAATAATTACCAACAAATGAATGAACATAGATTTGGAAAAGTTGTCATCAGTCATAAAATAATAGTATCCTGCTGCAAAAATCACAGCTAATCCATAAAACACCAATGTATATTTTTTAAAACTATCAAATCTTTCTAACAGAAATTTTAATGTTGTTACCAAAAACGTTCCAAAAATTCCTGTAAACATTATTCTTAACAACATATCCTGATCCATGTACGAATAATCTTCAATCATTATAAACATTACTGTAGTTAGTAATAGTAAAAAGATTAATGTCAAAGGAAATCTGTTTACTGTTTCTTTAAGGTTAGAACCTATATTGCTTATAAAGTTTTTAATTCTGCTCATATTTTTCACCTCTTTCTATTTATGACGATTATTATATTAATTTGTTCCGATAGTTTTTATGAAAATATTAAAACGGTAGCAGTTTTGCCTTGTTAATTCAACGACCATTTCAACTTTTAACGGGTATATTTGTCTTAGTATATTTATACCACAATTTAATTTAAATAAACATAGAACAATTATCCATTCTTAAATAACCCGTTTTATAAACTTGTATAAACTATTAAATTATTATATAATAAAATTGTATAGTATATTGAATTAAAGTTGAAATACTGATATATTTTTGGGGGTTAATCATGTATAGAGTAGATTTAAACAGCGATATTGGTGAGAGCTTTGGGGATTATGTGTTAGGAATGGACGAAGAGGTAATTAAATACATAACCTCTGCAAATATAGCCTGCGGTTGGCATGCTGGCGATGCAATGGTAATGAATAAAACAGTTGCCATAGCTAAAAAACTTGATACTGCCATAGGTGTTCATCCCGGATTTCCGGACTTAATGGGATTTGGAAGAAGAGAGATGAAAATTACTTTTGAGGAAACAAAAAATTATACAAAATATCAAATAGGTGCATTGTGGGCATTTGCTAAAGCACATGGAGTTAAATTGCAGCACGTTAAACCACATGGGTCCTTTTACAACATGGCTGCTAAGGATGAACAAATGGCAAAAGCAATTGCAGAAGCTGTTTGTGAAGTGGATAAAGAACTAATATTAGTGGGACTAGCCAACAGTAAAATGATAAAGATGGGAAAAGAAATTGGACTTAAAGTTGCCAATGAAGTATTTGCAGACAGGGCATATAATGCTGACGGTTCATTGGTTTCAAGAAGTATTAAAGGCTCCGTGATACATGACAAGGACCTAGCAATAAATAGAGTTATTAGAATGGTTAAAGAAGGAAGGGTTACTTCTGTAACAGGGGATGATATAAGTATCCAGGTTGATACAATTTGTGTGCATGGAGACAATCCTTCTGCTCTTTTATTTGTTCAAGAAATACGAAAAGCAATGGAAAATGAAGGTATAGTTTTACAACCCATGGGTAGCTTTATTAAATAATCAGGAGATTAATATGTATGAAAAAGCAAAATATTTAATATGCGGTGACAGTGCCCTTAATATGGAATTTGGGAATATAATAAGTGAAGAAACAAACAAAAAAATCAGGGCAGTGGCTATATTAATTGAAACTATGAAAATATCAGGAATTAATGAATTAGTTCCAACTTACCGCTCATTGATGATTCATTACAATCCATTAATGATAGATTACGGTAATTTAGTTAGTATTTTAAGGGAGGTAGAAGGTAGCCTTGATAATATTTTGCTTCCATCACCTGAAATAATTGAAATACCTGTTCTTTACGGCGGTCAGTACGGACTTGATATAGAAAATGTAGCTAAGCATAATAACTTAACCGTTGAAGAGGTAATCAGGATACATACATCTGTTGAATATTTAATATATATGCTTGGATTTACGCCGGGATTTCCTTACCTTGGGGGTATGGATAAAAGAATTGCAACTCCAAGACTTAGTTCCCCACGAACTAAAATTCCTGCAGGCTCTGTAGGAATAGCAGGTGAGCAAACAGGAGTTTATCCTATGCAAAGTCCCGGAGGGTGGCAGCTTATAGGAAGCACCCCGGTTGAACTTTTTAATCCTGAGAGAGAAAACCCCATATTATTAAAATCAGGAAACTACATTGTTTTTAAAAGCATTGATGAAGATGAGTACATGAAAATTAAAGAAGAAATAAAAAATAATACTTATAAATATAAGCTTTCTCGAAAAGGGGGTGCTTAGAAATGGGTCAAATTAAAATTATCAGCCCAGGGTTAATTACTACTGTACAGGATTTAGGCAGATACGGCTATCAGCAGTATGGTGTATCTTTATCAGGTGCAATGGATTATGTGGCTGCAAGGTTAGCAAATATTTTAGCAGGCAATGATGAAAATGAAGGATTGCTTGAAATAACTATAGTAGGTCCTAAAATAGAATTTTTAAATGATGCAGTAATTGCCATAACCGGCGGAAATTTGGAACCTTTAATAAATGATATACCGGCTAATTTAAATAAAAGCGTGGCTGTGAAATCAGGAGATATATTATCTTTTAATGGAATTAGAAAAGGATGCAGATGTTATGTTGCTTTTGCCGGAGGTATTGATGTTCCTGTTGTTATGGGAAGCAAATCAACATTTCTTAAAGCTAAAACAGGAGGCTTTGAAGGAAGAGTTTTAAAGGAAGGGGATGTGATAAATATAGGAAATACCTTGTTATTATATTCCAACCTTATTGGAAGAGAAACAAATAACTTTTATGAGTATGATAGTGGAGTAATAAAGTTAAGAGTTGTATTAGGGCCTCAAGAGTATGCATTTACAGATAAAGGAATTAAAACTTTGTTTTCCAATGAATATATAGTTACAAATAACAGTGACAGAATGGGATACATATTAGAAGGTGCGGCAGTAGAGCATAAGGACAGTGCAGATATTATATCTGACGGCATTGCCATGGGTGCAATTCAGGTGCCAAGCAAAGGAAATCCAATAATAATGATGGCTGACAGGCAGACAACAGGCGGGTACACAAAGATAGGCAATGTGATAACCGTTGACTTACCTAAAATAGCACAATCAAAGCCCAGAGATAAAATAATATTTGAAAAAGTAAGTTTATCTGAAGCACAAACATTATTAAAACAATTGGAAGAAAAATTTACCGTGTTAAAGGCATCATTAATTAATAATATAAATGTAAAAAACTATAATATTAAAATTAATGGTACAATGTATGGTGTACAAGTTGAAAGAGTGTAGGATAGATTGGTTTACATAATTTAAATTATGTAAACTGAAAGAACAAGGTTTCATCTTCGCGTTGGAATATCAACATTGTAGGGATGTACATGATGCTTAAAGTTTATAAAAAATGGTTAACATAAATAAAATTATGTAAACCAAAAATAAGGGGATAAAATTGAAGAATATCTGTATGAAAAGCCTCACGAAAGTGAGCCAATTAAACAAATTTGACGAAATCGAAAAAATTATTCAATATAACTTAAGCAACAGAGGACTTGATAAAGTAAAATTACGTGGGCAGATGGAAAACTGTGTAAATTCTTTGAATTCAAGTAAAATAGTTGTAATTGTTACAGGGTTTCCTGTAAAATCTGCTGAAGTAGGTGAAACAGATGGTCCGCCAGGTGCATTGACTTTGGCATATACACTAAATAAATTAAATAAAAAAGCAATAATTGTAACTGATAAATATTCAGAGGCTATTATTCGTGCAGGTGCAAAAGCTTTAACACTTAAAACAGAAATATTTATTTTTGAAGAAGATAAAGCTGATGAGCAATCTGAAGAAATTCTATATAAATATAAGCCTGATCATATTATAGCAATTGAGCGTCCCGGAAGAAGTGCAGACAATAAATGTTATTCCATGTATGGTGAGGATATTACTTGCTTTTGTCCAAATACAGATATCCTTTTTATTAAAGCAAAAGAAAACAACATACCCACATCTGCTGTAGGAGATGGAGGCAATGAATTAGGTATGGCAAAGGTTAAAGATATAGTAAAGAAAAATGTATATAAGGGGCACATTATTTGTGCTCAATTTGAAACAGATAATCTAATTGTGGCCGGAGTTTCTAATTGGGGAGCATTTGGTATATGTGCAGGTTTATCATTATTAAATGATAAAGTTCTTATGTTTAATGATGATAAATATGAGAAACTGATGAAGGAAATTGTAAAAGCAGGAGCGATAGACGGTTGCAGCAAAAAAAGAGAAATATCAGTGGACGGAATTTCTTACGAAGAAAATCTCACAGTGTATAACAAATTAAAAAAATTATCCCAAAAAGAAAAAACAATTGGGTATGCATAGAAAGAATAATGAAAGGAATGATAAAAATTAGTATTTATAGTGACTTATCACCACAAGAAGTAAGAAAATTAATAAGAGAAGAAGTGATAACTACTCCTACTGCAGGTATGTGCAGAGGCTATGCACAAGCTAATTTGGTTATACTTCCTCAAAAATATGCAGAAGATTTTAAATTGTATGCTCAGTATAATCCAAAACCTTGCCCTATACTTGAAATTACAGAACCGGGAAGTTTCTTTACAAAGAAAATTGCCGATAATGCAAATATTATAACAGATATACCAAAGTATTTCATTTATGAAAACGGAGTTAAAACAGATGAGTGTTATAATGCAAATAAATATTGGCGTGATGATTTTGTTTGTTTTCTTATAGGTTGTAGTTTTTCTTTTGAAGAAGCATTGATAAAAGAAGGAATAGAAATAAGACATATAACAAGGGGTTGTAATGTTCCAATGTATAAAACAAATATAAAGTGTACACCTGCCGGTATATTTAACGGACCATATGTGGTAAGTATGAGGCCAATGAGGAAAGAGGATGTAGAAAAAGCATATGCAATAACTGGAAGGTTTCCTCATGTACACGGTGAACCTATACATTCAGGAAACCATGAAGAAATTGGAATTAAGGATATTAGTAAACCTGATTATGGAGATGCAGTAGAAATAAAACAAGATGAAATACCTGTGTTTTGGGCATGCGGTGTAACACCACAAGCAGCCATAGAAAATGCAAAACCTGAAATAGTAATAACACATGCACCAGGACACATGTTTATAACTGATATTTTGAACGAAAAAG
>CAZCTI010000077.1:0-9126 GCA_964501385.1 uncultured Clostridia bacterium | reverse complement strand
CTTGGACAATAAAATAAGTAGGGGGTGTTTTAATGTTTAAGAGAAATTTTATTCCTATTTTTATATTATTCATAATATGCTTGTTTGTAATGAAACCTGCCATTGTATCGGAAGGTGTTTTTAACGGTCTTAAAATATGGGTTAACAATATGATTCCTTACCTGCTTCCTATGTCAATTTTATCAAACATATTGCTTCAATATAATTTTTTGTACATCCTTTCCGAGAAATTATCTTTTATTTCAAATAAAATATTTAACAGCAAATATGCATTCATCCCCTACTTTATAAGTTTTGTGGTAGGCTATCCTTCAGGAGCAATGACAGTAAATACAATGGCATCTTATAAAAGAATTGACAGCCATGAAGCAAATGCATTAGTTGCTTTCACAAATAACTGCAGCTTTCAGTTTATGGCAGGCGCAGTGTCGTTTTCTATGTTGGGAAATTTTTCATTATCCAAATACATAGCCATTCCACACCTGTTAAGTGCAGTTATAGTTGGCATAACATTAAAAAACAACTATGATTACAAGACCTTTTCAAAAGAAAAAAAGCAAAAAAACATATTGTTTTACGATGCATTTAATTCATCTATTTATAAATCTACTGCTTCTATATTGTCTGTTGGTGGTGTAATTGTAATGTTTTCAGTATTTTCCAACTTCTTTGACAACCTTCTTATATCAGTTTCGAAGTATTTATCCTTAAGTACACATGTAAGTGATATAATGCATTCTGTGTTTGTAGGAATTTTGGAAATTTCAAATGGCTGCAGTGTTGCTGCTTCATCCACACTTCCATTAAATATAAAACTTATAATAATTAATTTTATCATAAGCTTTTCCGGTATTTCAGTAATTTTTCAAACAGTGGCGGTTGCAAATGATTTTGATTTTAATATAAGCTCTTATATTTTTTATAGATTTATACAAGGAATAATATCCGTAATAATTTGTATCGCCATGTTAATTATTACATAATTATTGTAAAATATAACATAACTATGTATAATAAGATTACTTCAGATAAAAGGTGATAAAATGATAAACGTAACATTAGTAGGAACAGGGGGTATGGTTCCCCTCCCTAACAGATATTTAGCTTCATGTCATATTGAATATAACGGAAGAGGAATTTTAATAGACTGTGGCGAAGGTACACAAATTTCACTTCACAAGGGAAAACTTAGTTTAAATAAAATTGATTGTATTTTAATAACTCATTGCCATGCAGATCATGTAACAGGTCTTCCGGGACTTTTATTAACAATTGGAAATCACGGCAGAACAGAGCCTATAAATATTATAGCACCAAGAGGAAGCACAAAAATATTAAATTCACTGTTAATAGTTTGCGGCTATCTTCCTTTTGAAGTACGAATTTCTGAACTTCATGATACAAAACCTCAAGAATTTAATGAAATAGGTTTAAATATAACATCTATTCCGTTAAGTCATCATATAAACTGCTTGGGATACAGCCTTGAGCTTAATTTAAAGCCTCATTTTAAACCAGAAGAAGCAAAACGGCTAAATATTCCGATAAAACATTGGAGAACACTTCACAGCGGCGAAAAGGTAGTTGTTGATAACAATACAATTACACCGGACATGGTTTTAGGAAATAAAAGAAAGCCTATTAAAATTTCTTATGTAACAGACACAAGGCCTGTTAAATTAATTGATGAAATAGTTAAAGATTCTGACTTGTTTATATGTGAAGGAATGTACGGTGATGATGAAATGATTACAGGTGCTAAAGAAAAAATGCATATGATATTTTCAGAAGCAGCAAAAATTTCTTTAAATGCAAATGTAAAGGAATTATGGCTGACACATTTTAGCCCCTCCATGCCAAACCCTGAAAATTATCTGGAAGCTGCTGCAAAATTTTTCCCACATACTTTAATTGGCAAAGATTTAATGAACAAAACATTAAAATCCGATGAATGATTAATAAAATATAAAAAAGAGGAGCAAAGCTCCTCTTATTATATCTAAACAATTTAGAAAATACCTAATCCGAAGAAGTCATCTAACTGTCCTATTAATACAAAAGCTATACCAATGGGAACAGCAAATTTAAAGCAGAAGTCCCAGAACTTGTAAGCTGTCATTTGAACTCCCGGTGATGCTTCCACTTCGTCTTTGATTGTTTTTGTTTTTAAAGACCAGCCTATAATTAATGACATTAAGATAGCTCCAAGAGGCATGAATACACCTTCAGAAATCATGTCAAAGAAATCAAGCCAGGAGGCAAATGCTACACGAATATTCTGCATTCCAAGCATAACTCCGGGTGGATCTATGGTGGCACCACCTGCTACACCTGAGCCAAGACCGTCAAGGCATACCAGAACACCAATTGCAAATATTACAAGACCCGTTCCTATAGTTATAGATTTACGATTTGGTTCAAGTCCTTTTCCTACTCTTTTATCAATAAAAAATGCCGCACAAACTTCCAATAATGATATAGCTGAGGTTATGGCTGCTATAAACACGAGGAAATAAAACAGTACACCGAATATATTTCCAACAAAACCGCCCATACCAACGGTGAATACCCTGTGTAATGTTACAAACAATAATCCCGGGCCACCGCCAAAAGATACCCCTTCAACTCCTTGATACATAAAAGCACCAACAGCAGGCAATACAGCTAATCCTGCACAAGTTGCAAAAATCGTATCAGCTATAGGAATAATCATTGCATTTTTTTCTAAGTTTTCGCTCTTGCTCAAATATGAACCGTAGGTAATCATACAGCCCATACCTAATGATAATGAGAAGAACATTTGGCCTGCTGCAGTTTTAAGAACCTTCATAAAGCCTATTTCAGAAAATGCTGCAAAATTTGGTTTAAACATAAATTCAAGTCCTACAAAAGCACCTTCCAATGTAACACTTCTAACTATTACAATCAATAACATAATAAACAGTGCCGGCATAGCAACCTTTGTAAACTTTTCAATACCACTTGAAATTCCGCCCATTACTATATAGATTGTTAATCCCATAAATATGGCATGATATAAAACATTTCCACCGCCGTTAACTATGAAGGAGCCAAAGAATTGGCCGCTATCCATTCCGCCAAACCCTGAACCGGCACTGAATATTTCCATCAAGAAGCCAATTGTATAACGAAGTGTATAACCTCCCAATACACTGTAGAATCCTAAAATGAAAAATCCGGAAAGAAATCCTAACCAGCCTATCCAAGTATATTTTTTGCTGATTAACTTATATGTTCCTATAACTCCCAACCCATATTTACGACCTAAAGCAAGTTCACCTAACATGGTTGCGAAACCGGTAAATGCTACTAATAATAAGTATACCAATAAAAACGCAAATCCTCCGTTTGCACCCATCTTGTAAGGAAATCCCCAAATATTACCTAAGCCTACAGCTGAACCTATAGCTGCCATCAAGAAACCAAAATTACTAGCCCATTGACCTCTGTTGTTTTCCTTTTCCATTATTACACCTTCCCTTCATTTAATGAATAATAAAATAATTTAATGCTAAAAATAAATGTAATGTATATTTTTTTATAATTATAAAGTTTATTTATTCACCTCCTTGAAATTATAAAGCGAAGAAATGTTTAATTATTTTACTTTATTATAATTATTCCTACACCTCCTGATCTAAATCCTGTGCTATGCTGTTTCATAGCATTGGTAACGTTTTACATTAAAATGATTATACTCTAAAGATTATCTTTTGTAAAGCAAAAAATAATATAATTAAATTGTAAAACTTTATACTATATTATGACTAAAAATACTACTTATGCTTGCCAGCTAATTTAAAATACTATTTTTTAAAACTTTTCTATTAAATCAAAAAAAAGAGCGGTTATCCCGCTCTTGATATTGTATATTAATCTTAAAAAATACCTAATCCGAAGAAGTCATCCAACTGACCTAACAATACGAACAAAATTCCGATAGGAACAATGAATTTAAAGCAAATATCCCAGAATTTGTAAGCAACCATCTGAACACCAGGGGATGATTCAACTTCATCCTTGATTGTTTTTGTACCTAAAGCCCATCCTATAATTAAAGACATTAGAATTGCACCAAGAGGCATGAATACTCCTTCAGAAATCATATCATAGAAGTCAAGCCAGGATGCAAATGCAACACGTATATTCTGCATTCCCAACATAACTCCCGGAGGATCTATTAAAGCACCGCCTGCTACACCTGAACCAAGACCGTCAAGGCATACAAGAACACCTACCGAGAATACTGCAAGACCTGTAACAACAGTAATTTTCTTACGATTTGGAGTTTCTCCCTTTTCAGCTTTTTTGTCAATAAAGAATGCTGTACAAACTTCCAAAAGAGAAATTGCTGAAGTTATAGCTGCTATGAATACAAGGAAGTAGAAAATTACTCCAAATAGGTTACCTATAAATCCACCCATACCAACTGCGAAAACCTGATGTAATGTTATAAATAATAATCCAGGTCCTCCACCAAAACTAATACCTTCAACTCCTTGATACATAAATGCACCTACTGCAGGCATTACAGCTAAACCTGCACATAATGCAAATATAGAGTCAGCAATAGGAATAATCATAGCATTTTTCTCTAAGTTTTCACTCTTGCTTAGATAAGAACCATAAGTTATCATACATCCCATACCAAGAGACAGTGAGAAGAACATCTGTCCTGCGGCTGTTTTAAGAACTTTCATAAAGCCTATTTCTGAGAAAGCAGCCCAGTTTGGTTTGAACATAAATTCAATACCTACAATAGCACCTTCCAAAGTAACACTTCTGATAATTACAATAAGAAGCATCCCAAATAATGCCGGCATAGCTACTTTTGTAAACTTTTCAATACCACCAGAAATTCCACCCATTACTATGGCGATTGTAGCAACCATAAAAATTCCATGATACAATAAATTTGCTCCGCCATTTACTATAAATGAACCAAAGAATTCACCGCTTCCCATTCCGCCAAAACCGGAACCTGCACTAAATATTTCCATCAAAAATCCTAATGCGTATCGAAGCGTATAACCACCTAAAACACTGTAAAATCCTAAAATAAAAAATCCTGATAAAAATCCTAACCAGCCTATCCATTCATATTTTTTGCTGATTAATCTATAAGTTCCAATAACTCCTAAACCATATTTACGACCTAATGCAAGCTCTCCTAACATGGTTGCAAAACCAACAAATGAAACCAATATAATATATACTATTAAAAATGCAAATCCTCCGCTTGCCCCCATCTTATACGGGAACCCCCAAATATTACCTAAGCCGACTGCTGAGCCTATAGCTGCCATTAAAAATCCAAAATTACTACCCCATTGGCCTCTGCTTTCCTTATTCATTTATACACCTTCCCTTATTTTTTTAATGGATATGATTGCAGTATTATATTAAAAATTATGAAACTTAAATTTACACCTCCACTTAATTATTAAACTTTATTCAATTACTACCTTATAAAATAAGGTTTGTATGTTGGCTTATACAATTATATGCGTTTGCAAACGTATCCTTATCTAATATTATACTATACGTGAATTCGTTTGTCTACACAAAATTGCGTTATATTTATAACAATGGTTGAATAAAATTATAATTATTCATTAGACTAATATTATCAAATTGATTAATTATTCTATTCTTGATAGTTCTTAAAATATAAAAAAAATTCTTCATAAAAAAATCTGAAGAATCTTTTTTATATATAAATATTATTCAAATTTTTTTATTTTTCACCTATAGACATCATAAGGTTAAGAATTATTCCGACAACAGCAGCTGTTGCTATTGCAGGTATCTGTATTCCAAACATAGGAATCATGCCACCTTCAAATCCAAAACTTCCTCCAAGTCCAACTATTAAAATAACAGCTATAACTGCTAAGTTTTTAGAGCTGAACATGTCTACTTTTCTATCTATCATGATTGTTATTCCTTGTGCTCCTATTACGCCGAACAAATAAATTGATAATCCTCCGATAACAGATGTAGGGATAGAATATATTATATTTATTAAAGGTGTAAAGCAAGAGATTACCATTGTTAAAATTGCCGCAAGCATTAATACGTATACTGAAAAGTTTTTTGATATGGCCATTGCACTTATATTTTCACCATAGTTTGTTCCTGCAGGTCCACCTATGGCTCCTGAAATTATGTCACCTATTCCATCACCTATAAGGTTTAATCCTAATTTATTTTCTATATCATATTTTTTCTTAACACCCTTTTTCTTTGCCAAGTCATTTACATAAATATCTAATTGATAAACATGAGCTGTAGATTCAGGTATTGTAGCTATGGCAATAGGCATAATTGCTACTAAGGCTGTTATGGATGGCTTAGGGATTGTAAATATGGGGAGATTAAACACTCCTGCAGATTGAATTGTATTAAATGATACAAAAGGAATTCCTGAAACACCGCCTATAATTAATGCAGCTACATATCCAGTTATCAACCCGAACAGTATAGGAAGCTGACTTAGTTTTCCTTTTAAATATACTGAATACAAAATTGTTGATAATAAAGTAATTATTGCTATTATCCATGCCCAACTGCCTGCAAAAGGATTGCTTCCTGCAACTTCAGGAAATGATGCAGCATTTGTCATTGCATTTGCTGCTAAGGATAATCCTATAATTATTGCTATACTTCCCGTTACTGTTGCAGGAAGAACTTTGTCAATTTTATCTTTTCCGGATTTTTGAATAATAAATCCTGCAATTATAGATACAAAACCTGACATTATAATTCCAAATTGTGCAATTGATATTTTATCATTTAGGGAGTATAAAGCGAATTGCTCGGCACTCATAATCGATGCTATTGCAGCAATATATGAAAAGCTTGAACCATAGTACAGAGGAATTTGTCTTCCTGTGATAAGTATAAATCCTAATGTAGCTAAACCGCTGGCAAATATTGTAGTAGAAACATGAAAGCCTGTGATGAGTGCAACCAATACCGTTGCAGGAAACATTACCACAATTTGTTGTAATGCAAAGAGAATAAGACCAATAACAGGTGGACGTTCGTCCGGCAAATAACCGAAAACTTCATTTTTTGTTGACATAATTACCTCCATATAATTAAAAAATCCTCGGCCCACCGCCAAGGAATATGCACAAAAATAATTATATGAATATGCAATCTTGACGGCATCACGGTACCGTGTTAAAGATTATTTTTTACAATTATAGCATTATAAATTCACAGAGTCAATTACAATTTTTTATAAAAAATCTTTCGCTACGCTCCGGAGGACTAATCAAGTTTGTCTATTGAATATTCTTTCCTCTTTTTTGATAATCCTTGTCAATCTTATATTTCCAATTTGAATCAACCTCTTTGCCTATTCGCATTTCACTAACAAAATTGCTGACAGTTTCATAATTTAAATTAATACCTGTACTGTCTGCACAGAAATTTGTTGCTCTGTCTTCATCTATTCCAAAATCTGCTGCCGTTTTTATGGCATCTATATTTGCTCCAAGAAAAATAAATTCCCATGAATATTTACTTTTTTGATGCTCTACCATATTTTTAATCTTATTTGCTGAAAATTCATGGCTTGAATTTTCCATACCATCAGTAATAATTACAAATATTACTTTGCCCGGATGTTCTTCTTCGTTTGTTTCAGCAATTTTTTTGCCGATATTGTTAATAGTTCTTCCCATTGCATCCAATAACGCAGTTGTACCGCCTACAAAATATTCTCTTTCAGTTATATTATTTACATTTTTAATATTCGTCCTATCATGAAGCAATTCATAGTCATTATCAAACAATACAGTTGTAATATTAGCATCCCCTGTTTCTGATTTTTGCTTTTTAAGCATTGAGTTAAAACCACCTATAGTGTCCTTTTCAAGCCCGGACATTGAACCGCTTTTGTCAAGAATAAATACTAATTCAGTTAAATTATCTTTCATAAAAATATCCTCCATTCATTTGATAAATAAAGGATACCATTAATTAAAACCCATATGGTCGCTTTAAATGCGACAATTATTAAACACCCAACAATTGCTGCTCAAAAGCAAAAAGTGCTTCATTTATTTCAAATATATTGTAATTTTGCTCTTCTAAAAAATATTCCACTATAATATCAAATTTATTGCTGTGGGAAAGTGCATATCCTGCTTTCCCAAGCAAGTCCTTTGTTTCATCTAAATTCAATTCAAGTGCCACAGCAAAAGCTAAGGCAGTATTTTTCCGAGGCTTGTAATTTTTATCTGTTCGAATTTTTGAAAACAACTTTCTGTCAATATTGGCTTTTTTGTAAGTTTCCACATCAGTCTTTCCTTTGTTGTCAATAAGGCGAAGAAGCATTTCAGAAAATGTTTCATCAAGCTGATTTACAATATCCTCTAAGCTTCTTTGCTTTTTTTCTTTAACCAAATCCATGTGCACCAAGTTAGGTGCCTCATATTGAATTTCAAATTCTTGTATTTTTCTGTATTTATCTTTAGCCTGTTGCTCTTCAACATACTTATCATCAATATATTTTGTAATTATGCTAAATAATTTTTCGCTGAATGCAAAGGCCTTTGTATCAAACATTACAAGGTATACGGTCAATTCATTTTGGAGTAAAAATTCACTTATTGTAGAAATTGCAACCTTTAACGCTTCGTCCTTAGGATATCCGTAAATTCCTGAAGAAATCAAAGGAAATGCAATTGATTCCAAGTTGTATTCCTTAGCAAGCTTCATTGAATTTAAATAAGCATTCTTAAGAAGCTGTTCTTCATTATTGTTTCCATCTCTGTAAATAGGCCCTACAGTATGTATTATATATTTTGCGGGCAAATTATATCCCTTAGTAATTACCGCTTCTCCTGTTTCGCAGCCACCAATTTTATCGCATTCAGCTTGTAATTCTTTTATTCCTGCAGCTTTAAAAATTGCTCCACACACTCCTCCTCCCATTTTAAGAGCAGAGTTAGCAGCATTTACGATTGCATCTACATTCACTTTTGTAATATCATTTCTAATTATTTCAAACGGCATGTTATCCCCCTTCAAAATGTTCTCTAAATTATTATAATATCATTGCAATTTTAAATCAAGACATTCTGGGGACGG
>CAZCTI010000076.1:0-9161 GCA_964501385.1 uncultured Clostridia bacterium | reverse complement strand
TTGGGGTCAGTCCATGAAGGAATGTCCCCATAATTTAAAAAAGGAAGTGGATACATGAGTAAGGACATAGAAAGTATAATTAAAACAACATTAGACAATATTAACAATTTGACAGAAAATGAAAGACTTATAAGCAGCAAAATATGTTATGATAATACGAATTATTTAGCAATATCCAAGCTTAATATGAATTTTATAATAGGAGGCAGCGATATAGACAAAAAATTTCGTTCTGTAGATTTAAAACCCTTTGCAGGTGCGGCTTACGTTAATTTGCAGTTAAACCCGCAAATTCTTATTTATGAAACACCAACAAAAGATGTTAGAACAATAAATATTAATAATGAAACAACAGCGGGGGATATAACTTCATCCATAATGAACATCATGTCATTCATAAAAGAAGTAAGGGAGAAAAAGGATTGTGATATTTAAAAGAATAATAATATTAATGATAATTATATGTATTTTAGCATGTCAATTTACTTTAGTTCATGCCATACCTGATGTTGCAGCCCAAGCATACATAGTGATAGATGCGGAATCAGGAAGAATTATCAAATCCCTCAATGCAAATATAAAATTACCTATTGCAAGTACAACTAAAATAATGACAGCTATTCTATCAATAGAGAATATTCCTAACTTAAATAAAAAAATAGAAGTTCCGCCTGAATGCACGGGTATTGAAGGTTCAAGTATTTATTTGCAGCCTAAACAGAAGGTTTCAGTGTTAGATTTATTATATGGCACCATGCTTCGCTCCGGGAATGATGCAGCAGAAACATTGGCTAAATTTGCAGGTCGCAATAATTCCGATGGCTTCATAGCCATGATGAATGAAAAAGCAAAAGAATTAGGTGCTATAAACACAAATTTTGTTAACCCAAGCGGTCTTCATAACGATAACCATTATTCAACAGCTTACGACCTTGCCCTAATCAGTGCTTATGCAATGAAAAATGATACATTTAAAGAAATAGCAAGAGCAGAAAAGTATAAGGCAAACAGTATGAATAGTTATTTTTACAATAAAAACAAAGTTGTTTATCAATATGAATATGGTACGGGAATTAAAATAGGTTATACAAAAGCAGCAGGCAGGTGCCTGGTTGCTTCTGCCGAAAAGGACGGCACCGAAGTAATTACCGTTCTTTTAAATGATAACAATTGGTTTAATGAAAGCTATAAAATCTTTGACTGGGTATTTGAAAATTATAAAATATACAGTATAGTTGAAAAAGGACAATTTGCAGCATATACATCTGAAGGAAGCCCTGTTTTTATAAATGAAAGCTTTAGATGCATATTAACAGAAGAAGAAAAAGAACAAATTCGGTTTGAACCATTGCTAATAACTGAACATATTGCCAATAATTCGAGCAAAGCAGAATGCGGAACCTACAATATATACTTAGGTGATGATATAATTCACACAGGAACCTTAATAAGATGACAAGTATGAAAAGTGCACGGGGTTGTTGTCATGATAACAGCAACCCTTTTTGTCATCTTAAGAAAACGAAGAATCTATATATTTTTATGAAATTTGATTGGCTGCAGCTCTTATGACACAACAATATTTTACTCATAACAATGACCTTTACTTGTATTCATAATATAGAAATGACGATAGTCTGCATGTCATTCTAATTTACAAATAATGAGTTTTATAATATAATAAATTCAAAAGGTAATAAAACCTAACGGTTTTATATGATTTAATGAATTTATTGTATCGGTGTGAAGCAAGCCGAATTAACGGCTTGCACTTATGATAAAATGAAGGAAAAATATAAAGGAAGATATTATGGCAGAAGAACGACTGCAAAAATATATAGCAAGGTGCGGAATAACATCGAGAAGAAAAGCTGAAGAATTAATCCTGCAAGGGTACGTTAAAGTTAACGGATTAATTGTAAATGAGCTTGGAAGCAAAATTGATCCGGAACAAGACATAGTAGAAGTAAACAATAAAAAAATCAATGAAAAGCAAGAGCATATATACATAAAGCTATACAAGCCTGAAGGCTATGTTACAACTGTTAATGACCAATTTAACCGCAAAACCGTGCTTGATTTAATTGATATAAAAGAAAGAATATATCCCATAGGTAGGCTTGATTACAATACATCAGGACTTTTACTTTTAACTGATGACGGTGAGCTTGCCAATAAATTACTGCATCCGAAATATCATATATATAAAACTTATGAAGCAGTTGTTAAAGGGATTATAAATGAAGATTCAATAAATAAATTAAGAACAGGTGTTTTTATTGAGGATTATAAAACTGCACCTGCTAAGGTAAAAATATTAAATATCAACCGTAAAGATAGTATTGTGCAAATAAGTATTTACGAAGGTAAAAACAGACAGGTTAGAAAAATGTTTGACTCTATAGGTCACCCGGTTATAAAACTAAAAAGAATTTCCTTTGGAGATATAAATTTAAGCGAGCTTAAAACAGGACAATGGAAATATTTAACTAATGATGAAATTAAGTATTTAAAGAGGTAAAGATGGACAAGAAATATGGTCAAATTGCAGAATTTGTTCACTTTTTAATTGAGGGAAGCTACAGTGGAAATCAAAACTTAAATTTTGTTGACTTAACATGCGGTAATGGACATGATACTTTGTTTTTAAGCAATTTGGCAGGCACAGAAGGTTTTGTGACAGCATTTGACATACAGATTGCAGCCATAGAAAGAACAAAGTTACTTCTTCAAGAAAATAGCAAATATAATAATTATAAAATAATTCATGATGGTCATGAGAATATAGAAAAATATTTAAATAGAAAAATAGATGCTGCTATATTTAATTTAGGTTATCTTCCTAAGTATAGCAAAGAAATATTTACAAAACCGGAAACAACTATCAATTCCTTAAATTCATTAATTCCGTATTTAAAGAGTTCAGGCAGAATATATATAGCTGCTTATATAACTCATGACAATGGATATGAAATCAACAAAATTTCAGATTATTTAAAGCAATTAAATAAAAAACAGTACAATGTAATTCACATGAATGTTATCAACAAAGAAAACACTCCTCCTGAATTATTTATTATTGAAAACTTGATATAACAACAATCCAGTCATTTTGTCATTATGACAATAACCCTTACCTTGAAAGCAAAAAGCAAAGCCCCGTCATTGCTATGAATAAGCTGCGAAGCAGCGTGTCATTCTGGACCGGAGGTGAAGAATCTCATCATTATAATAAACTTGTCCGGTTACATCTTGCATATTTTTGTTAATTATTGGACTTTAATGCCATAAATACGTTTTCTTTAAATATTGTTGCACCTTTTGAATTAATACTTGCATTTTGCGTGAATTATGAAATATTTCTTGCAAAATGGCGGAAATATGATATTATTAAAGTAAGTAATGTATTTATTATGGAGGATTGAAATGGCTGATAATAGGGTTCTTCTTCAAAACATACCATGGTGTAAAGGATGCGGCATATGTGTCGGATTTTGTCCAACTAAAGTGCTTAAAATTGAAGATGACAAATGCGTAATAGCTTATCGTGAAAAATGTATATTTTGCGGACAATGTGAATTAAGATGTCCTGACAATGCAATTTACATTGGAGGTAAAAAGGATGAAAAATAGAGAATATAAATTAGTTCAAGGAAATGAAGCATGTGTTGAAGGAGCATTAGCTGCCGGAATGAGATTTTTCGCAGGATATCCTATCACACCATCAACAGAAATCGCAGAAATTTCATCACAAAAGCTGCCAAAGCTTGGAGGAAAATTTATACAAATGGAAGATGAGCTTGCAAGTATGGCTGCTATAATAGGAGGCTCCCTTGCAGGATTAAAAACAATGACAGCAACAAGCGGTCCGGGTTTTTCTTTAATGCAGGAAAACTTAGGATATGCAGCTATTACTGAAATTCCATGCGTAATTGTTAATGTTCAAAGAGGAGGACCAAGCACAGGACTTCCAACATCTCCCGCACAAGGTGATGTAATGCAGGCAAAATGGGGAACTCATGGTGACCATCCTGCAGTTGCACTTACACCTAATTCTTGTCAGGAAACATATGAATATACAATCAAAGCATTTAATATTGCCGAAAAATACAGAACTCCCGTTATTCTTTTAATGGATGAAACAGTAGGACATATGCGAGAAAAAATGTATTTTAAAGAAGCCTCTGAAATAGAAATAATAAACAGGAAAAAACCTACATGCAAGCCGGAAGATTATGTTGCTTACAGACCTGATGAAGATATGATTCCTCCTATGGCATCATTTGGCGAAGGATACAGATACCATGTAACGGGACTTACACATGATGAAACAGGTTTCCCTACAAACAGCAATGAAATATCAGAAAAATTAATTACGCGAATAGTTGATAAAGTAGAAAAAAATATAGACGATTTTTCATATTATGAAGAATATAAAATGGAAGATGCAGAAATTGCCATAGTTGCATACGGCGGAGTCTCAAGATCAGCAAAAAGTGCTGTAGATATTTTAAGAAAAAAGAATTTAAAGGTTGGAATGTTCAGACCAATAACAATATGGCCTTTCTTAGAAAAACAAATTGATGAAGTTTCAAAAAATCTAAAAGAAATATATGTTGCAGAAATGAACTTAGGACAATATTTCTTAGAGGTTGACAGAGTTGCAGGCAAAAATTGCAAAGTAAATAAAATAAACAGAGTAAATGGTGAATTAATCACTCCTGATGAAATAGCAGAAGCAATAGGAGGTAGTTTATAATGAATTGTAATGAAACAACCAAGGAATATTACAGAACGGAAAAGTTGCCACACATATGGTGTGCCGGTTGCGGTCATGGAACATTGACTAATACTGTTGTAAGAGCTATAGAAAAATTAGGATTAAATAAAGATGAAGTTGTAATAGTTTCAGGGATAGGATGTTCTTCAAGAGCTCCCGGATATTTGGATTTCAATACCCTGCATACAACTCACGGACGTGCATTGGCATTTGCAACAGGTATTAAATTTGCAAATCCCAAGCTTCATGTTATTGTAATTATGGGAGACGGTGACAGCTCCGCCATAGGAGGCAATCATCTTATTCATGCTGCAAGAAGAAATATAGATATTACAACAATTGTTTTTAACAATAATATTTATGGAATGACCGGCGGACAATTTTCACCTACAACTCCATATGGTGACTTGGCAACTACAGCTGCTTACGGAAATATTGACAAACCGTTTGACCTTTGTAATTTAGCACAAGGAGCAGGAGCTACATTTGTTGGAAGAGGTACTGCTTATCATGCACCTTTAATGCAAAAGTTAATAGAAAAAGGGCTGCAAAACAAAGGTTTTTCATTTATTGAAGGTTTAAGCTTATGTCCTACTTACTATGGAAGAAAAAATAAAAAAGGTAGTCCTTTTAAAATGCATTCTTATTTTAAGGAAAATTGTGTAGATATAAAAGTGGCTGAAAAGGACCCTGAAAAAGGTAAAAATAAAATTTTATTAGGAGAGTTTTACAACAATCCAAAACCTGAATATATAGAAAGCTATCAAGTTATTATTGACAAATTTCAAGGATAGGGGGAGTAAAATGGAAAAATTTGAAATAAGACTTAGCGGCTCCGGAGGTCAGGGAGTAATTTTAGCAGCTATAATAATTGCTGATGCTGCTATTGAACAAGGTTTAAATGCAATACAGACACAGTCCTACGGTCCTGAAGCAAGAGGAGGTGCCAGTAAGGCTGAGGTTATAATAAGTACTGAAGAAATAAATTACCCCAAAATTTCTTGTGCAAATATTCTTCTTTCTCTTACCCAAAATTCATACGAAAAGTATGTTTCATCCTTGGGTAAAGATGGTATACTAATAGTAGATAATCACATTAAATTAAAAGGAGATGAACCATTTACAGTTTATAGTCTACCTATACTTAATAATGCACAAGAAAAATTTGAAACAAGTATGGTTGCAAATATAATCTCAATAGGTGCAATATACGCACTTTTAGGAGACATAATAGAAAAGGACTTCATGGTAGAATCTATAGTTGGAAGAGTTCCTCCTGTAACAGTCAGAAAAAATATTGATGCTTTTGAAGAAGGAATAAGATTAATAAGAGGGTACTATGAGTAATGATTTAATAAGTATTATAAAGAATAATTTTCATAAATTCAGCAAAGGACAAAAGCTTATAGCTCAATTTATTATTGAGCATTATGACAAGGCTGCATTTATGACTGCTGCAAAAATTGGAGAAACAGTAGATGTAAGTGAATCCACAGTAGTCAGATTTGCATCAAGCTTAGGATATTCCGGCTTCCCCGAAATGCAAAAAGCACTGCAGGTGTTGATTAAAAATAAGCTTACCACTGTACAAAGAATTGGTCTTAATGATGATGTTAATGATAAGGTAAAGCTACATAAAAAAATACTTAAAAATGAAATGAACAACATGCGTTATTTGTTTGAACATTTTGATATTGAAGCATTAGACAAGGCAACAGAGCTTATTTTAAATGCAAACAGGGTTTTTGTATTGGGGCTTAGAACATCATCAACACTGTCAAATTACCTTGGCTTTTATTTGGACGTAATTTTAGACGATGTAAAGGTTTTAAACAACAGCGGTGTTAATTCTTTATACGAAGAAATTATAAGAATTAAAGAAAATGACTTATTAATTGTAATCAGTTATCCAAGATATTCTAAAACAACAATTGAAGCAGCAAGATTTGTTAAGGAGCACAATGCAAAATTAGTTGCAATTACCGACACAGAGGAATCTCCTGTATACGCTTTGGCAGATGTGTCATTATTAGCTAAAAGCAATATAGTATCCTTTGTTGATTCATTAGTTGTTCCACTAACAATTATAAATAATTTAATAATCAATATAAGCTTAAGAGAAAAAGAAGACATAGTAGAATACTACAATTCTCTCGAAAAGCTTTGGGACAATCACAGTATATATCAAAACTTTTAAGATGCCCCAACCCTATTTTTTCAAGCTAAGATGCCCTAACCCCGGGAAGTGGACACAAATGGTGTCCACTTCCCTTTTAAAAAATTTTTGTTGTTATATTTTGTTTTATGTAATATAATATTGAAGTGCTAAGGGGATATTCATTTTTGTCGCAATACCTTGCATAGAAAGGACAATGAGATGATAATCGCAATAGACGGGCCGTCAGGAGCCGGAAAAAGCACTGTTGCAAAGCTGTTAAGCAAAGAACTTGGATTTGAGTACATCGATACAGGGGCTATGTACAGGGCTCTTGCATATAAGGCATATAAACAAAATATTGATATTAATGAAAATGAAATACAAGAAATGCTTAAAACAACAAATATTACATATTATGACAATAATATATTTCTTGACGGAGAAAATGTAGAAAAGCAAATAAGAGAAGAGGTAATATCAAAAGCTTCTTCCAAAATATCCGCCCTTAAAATTGTACGGGAAAAAATGGTTGAACTTCAGCGAAATATTGCAGCAGGTAAAAATGTAATTTTAGACGGAAGAGATATTGGAACAATAGTATTTCCAAATGCAGATTACAAATTTTTTATAACCGCATCCCCGGAAGAAAGAGCAAAAAGGCGTTTTGAACAGCTTAAACTAAGCAACATAGAAGCAGATTACCAAAGTGTTCTTCAAGATATAATAATGAGAGATGAAAGTGATTCAACAAGGAAGTTTTCTCCTCTAAAGATGGCAGAGGATGCCATATTGATTGACACTACCAATATGGATATACAATTAGTAATAAAGACTATTGCCCAATACATCGGAGGAAATAATGTTTTATAAAATAGTTGTTAATGTATTTAAAGTACTTGTATTTTTAATTTTTGATTTAAAAGTACATAACAAAGAGAACCTTGACAATACAAGTGGTGGTTTAATAGTTTGCGGCAATCATATTTCCATGATTGACCCTGTAATATTAGCCATATCAACAAAAAGGAAAATTCATTATATGGGCAAGAAAGAATTGTTTGAAAATAAATTTTGGTCCTTTATATTTAGAAACTTAGGTGCATTTCCCGTTGACAGGCAGGGAGTATCATTATCAGCAATTAAAAGCTCTTTGAATGTTTTAAATAATGGCGGCGTTCTTGGAATATATCCGGAAGGTACAAGAATAAAAAATGGCTACAATCAAGATAACGCAAAACCTGGTATTGCATTGATAGCTAATAAGGCTAAAGTGAAAATATTGCCTGTTTATGTGGAGGGACAGTATAAATTCAGAGGAAAATTAAACTTTTATATAGGAAAAGAAAAAGATTACTTTGAAAATTATAGCGGAAAAATGGATACTGAAAAGTATACAGAAATAGGTAAGGAAATTTTAAAAGATATTTATAATTTAAAAAGTGAAGGTATGTAATGAAGATAATAGTTTCAGAGTATAACGGTTTTTGCGGAGGTGTCAAGGCTGCAGTATTGAAGGCAGACAAAATACTCAGTGAAGAAAATAAGCTCTACAGCTATGGAGAAATTATTCACAACAAAGATGTGGTGGACAAATTAAAACAAAAAGGCATGGTCATAGTTGATGAGCTGCCTAATAACAACGATGCAAAACTTTTAATAAGAAGTCATGGTGTGGGAAAGCACATTTATGACAAATTAAAAGAGAAAAATATACAAGTTGTTGATGCAACTTGTGTAAAAGTTAAAAAGATTCACAAAATAGTTGAAGAATTCAAAAATAACGATTACAATATAATTGTTGTGGGGGATGAGAATCATCCTGAAGTACAAGGAATAGTAGGGTGGTGCAAAGAAGCAGATGTAATAAAAAGTTCTGAAGAGCTTAAAAAAATCATTGAACCGGCTAAAAAATACTGTTTAGTGTGCCAAACAACATTTAACTCGAATATTTTTGAAGAAATTTCAAAAACTATTGAAATAAATAATTACGAAAATATTTTTGTACACGATACAATTTGTGATTCAACAAGAAAAAGACAGGAAGCATGTGTAAAGCTTGCTTCAAAATGTACAGTAATGCTGATTGTAGGCGGCAAAAACAGTTCAAACACAAAAAAATTGTATGAGCTATCAAAAAAATTATGTCCGAATACATTCTTAATTGAAAATTATAAGGAAATACCTTATAACTATATTGATAAAAATTCTATTGTGGGAGTATCC
>CAZCTI010000075.1:0-9250 GCA_964501385.1 uncultured Clostridia bacterium | reverse complement strand
CTGAAGCTGTTATCAATGTAGGAATTGGGAATGTTTCATTGCCTACAAACCCAGCAATGCAAAAAAGATTATTTAACTTAGATGCACCTGAAAGTCCATTTAATAAAGGTGTAATCAGATACACTGCTACCGGTGGATTTGATGAAACACAGGAAGCATTTAAAAATATCTTAAAATGTGAAGGATTTGATACAAGCAAATTACATGTAACAGTTACTGATGGTGGCTCAACCGGAATGGAATTGTTAATAATGGGAGTTTGCGGACCTGCAGGAACAGATGAAAAACCTCTAATGATGATTGACCCAGCTTATACTAACTATATTTCTTTTGCTGAAAGAGTAGGACGTAAGACTGTTACAGTTAAAAGACATTTAAATGAAGATGGAAAGTTTAGTCTTCCGGAAATTGACAAAATAGAAGAAATAATAAAAGAAAGCAAACCAGGAGCACTTCTTGTTATACCATATGACAATCCAACAGGACAGCTATATGACAAAGAAACTCTAAAATCCTTGGCAGAGCTTTGCGTAAAATACAACATGTGGATGGTAAGTGACGAAGCTTATCGTGAATTATACTATGTTGACGGTAGTGAATTAGTAAGTATTTGGGGAGTTACAGACAAAGATGTACCAGGTATTGAAGGAAGAAGAATAAGCATTGAAACTGCATCAAAGGTATGGAATGCATGCGGATTAAGAATTGGTGCCGTTATTACTGACAGTCCGGAATTTGGTAACCGTTGTGCAGCAGAATATACTGCAAATTTATGTGCAAATGCAATTGGACAATATATATTTGGAGCATTAGCTCACGAAACAAAAGAACAAATTGCAGACTGGTGCAAGAGCCTTCGTGACTACTACGGAGATATAATTAAAAAGGTATCAGCTGAATTGAAGAGATTGGAGCCAAGTTTGATTGTTTCAAGTCCTGATGCATCAATTTATACAGTAATAGATGTTAGAAATATTGTAAAGCCAGGATTTGATGCAATTGATTTCTGCCTGTACAGTGCAGGAGAAGGTGCTGTAGACTTAAACGGTGTTCAAACAACATTATTGGTTGCACCAATGAAGGGATTCTATGATATTGCAAAAGGCGAAAATAATCCTGGAAGCACTCAATTCCGTATCTCATATGTAGAAACTCCTGAAAATATGATGAAGGTTCCAGAGTTATTTGTTAAATTAATAAAGCAATACGAAGCAAGCAGATAAAAACTCAGCATTATGGGGACAGTTCTTTTTGATTGATTATAAAAGGAACTGTCTTTTTTTACAACAATCAGTTCTCTTGACAAATTTTCAATTGAATTATACTAACTTCTATTATATAATTTACAAAATTAGTTTACATAATATTAATTATGTAACCTGGGAGACCACATGTCTCTCCTACAGCTTGTATTCTGCATTGTAGGGGGTGAAACTTTGGTTATCCGTTTACTGCGTATGGTTAACATAATTTTATTTATGTAAACTCAAGGAGAGGCTATGAAATTTATTGAAAATAATTCTATTGATCCCCATTATAACTTAGCGTTTGAAGAGTATATTTTTAAAAATTTAGATGAAGATTTTGTTTTATTATGGAGAAATGGACCTTCTATAATTGTAGGGAAAAATCAAAATACAGTAGAAGAAATAAACATGGACTATGTTAAGGAAAACAATATAAATGTTGTTAGAAGGGTAACAGGAGGCGGTGCCGTTTATCATGATTTAGGTAATTTAAACTTTTCTTTTATTACTAAATCACATGGTAATTTGATTGATTTTAAGACATACAATATTCCCATAATTAAAGCATTGGAGAAATTAGGAGTAAACTGTGAATTATCCGGCAGGAATGATATTGTTATAGATGGAAAGAAATTTTCGGGCATTGCTCAAAGTCTTATTAAGGGAAGAGTTTTAAATCATGGAACTTTGCTTTTTGATTCAAAATTAGATACATTATCCAAAGCTTTAAATGTAAAACGAGATAAAATAGAATCAAAAGGGGTAAAGTCCGTAGCCAGCAGAGTGACTAACATTAAGCCATATATCAAAGACGATATTGATGTTATACAATTTAAGCAAGTTCTTTTAAAAAACATTTTTGAATATTTTAATCAACCTGTTGAAATATATGAATTGTCTGAGGAAGACAGAAAAAACATTCAAAAAATGGTTGACGAACAATATGGAACCTGGGAATGGAATTATGGAAGCTCTCCTGAATTTAATTATAAAGGCTACAACAGATTTGAAGGTGGCGGTGTAGAAGTACGACTCCATGTTGTTAATGGAATAATTAAAAATTGCAAAATATATGGAGACTTTTTCGGTAAAGGTGATGTTAACGAATTAGAAAAAATTCTTCAAGGTGTTAAATATGATAAAGATGAAATAAATAAAGTTTTGCAGGATGTAACCATAGGTGAATATTTAGGTAGAATAACCAAAGAAGAATTTATAAAATTATTGTGTTAAAGGAAGGGGGACACACCTCTAAAGGCTATGTCCCCGATTAATTATCCGTTTACTACTATTACTGGACATGTTGCTGATGCTAAAACCTTTTGAGTAACTGAGCCTATAAAAAACCTTTCAACAGGAGAAAATCCTCGTTTACCCATGAAGATATAATCAACTTTTTCTTCTTCTGCAGTTTTAAGTATTTCTGTGGCAGCTTTTCCAACTAATATTTTTTGAGTTACCTTTAAACCATTTGTATCTAAATTTCTTATGACGATTTTAAGCATTTTTGTTTCTTCCTGAACTAATTTAGCAAGCATTTCTTTTCTGTTTGAAATAAACTGTTGTTCAACATTCATTCCGAAGCGTGCATATTTTTCTTCTGTAGGTATGTTAACAACAGTTACAAATATAAGTTCAGAGTCAATTAATTTACCTAATTCTATTGCCTTTTCAGCAGCCTTGATGGATGCGTGAGAACCATCAATGGGAATTAATAGCTTTCTCATAAAAACCTCCAATTTAAGTTTGTTTTATTCATGTATTACTAAAACGGGACAGGGTGCATCAGATATAACACGCACTGTTTGAGACCCTACAAAGAAACGCTTTATCTTTGAATAGCCTCTTTGACCTATTACTATCAAATCATAGTTGCCTTCAGCAGCTTCTTTAAGGATTTCTTCGTAAGCTACACCGGAAACAATTTTTTTCTTAACCGTAAGTCCTGAAATATCAAAATTACCGATTATTGAATCCAATAATTTATTTTCATTATCTTTAAGTTTGTTTTTCATTTTGCTCATGGCTGGGTCTATTACAACACCAAACTTATTGTACATATCAATATCAGATTCAATAAAAACATGAAAAATAACAACTTCACTGTCGTATTTTCTTGCAATTTTGAAAGCTTCTGCTGCAGCTTTCAAAGAAGCAGCTGAGCCGTCTACCGGTACTAATATTTTTTTCATGGCTACCTCCTTAAATTTAATAAAAATTAACATTCTAATATACTTATACCTAAATTTATTGACAATAAACAAATATATTCGTAAAATTACTAAAAAATTGAATATCTAAAATATTGAGACTTATGTTCGATTATGATATAATGAAAAGTAAGATGGAAACATTTTTAATAGAGGGTGACTCTTTATGGGTCAGCTATTAAAGGAATGTCCCCGTACTTAAAGGGACACGGAGGAAAAATGGAATTACTAAATTCATTAAATGAAAAACAAAGAGAAGCAGCATCCCATGATAAAGGACCCATATTAGTTATAGCAGGGGCAGGTACAGGTAAAACAAGAGTTTTAACTCATCGCATAGCATATTTGATCCAAACAGAAAAAGCAATGCCTTGGGAAGTGCTTGCAATAACTTTTACAAATAAAGCAGCAGATGAAATGAAGGATAGAATCGGCAAGCTAATTGACTATTCAATTGATAAAATGTGGATTGGGACATTTCATTCTATTTGTGTACGCATATTAAGAAGATACATTGACAGAATAGGTTATGATAAAAATTTTACCATATACGATACAGATGACCAAAAAATAGTAATAAAAGATTGTATAAAGGAATTGCAGTTAGACCCTAAGACATATAATTACAATAATATCAAAACATTAATAAGCAATGAAAAAAACAAACTAAACACTCCTGATAATTACATTAATGATAATTACAACAATTTTGTAAAGAGAAATTACGGGGAAGTATATGCCCTTTATGAAAAAAAGCTTAAAACAGCTAATGCATTAGATTTTGATGACTTAATAGTAAAAACACTTAAGCTTTTTGAAACAAATGAAGATGTTTTGGAGTTGTACCAAGACAGGTTTAAGTATATATTGGTTGATGAATATCAGGATACTAACAATGTTCAGTATAATCTGATTAAATTATTGGGCAAAAAGAAAAACGGTGACAACAATGTGTTTGTGGTAGGAGATGAGGATCAGTCCATATACGGCTGGAGGGGTGCTGATATCAGCAATATTCTTAATTTTGAAAAGGACTTTAAGAGTGCAAAAATAATTAAGCTCGAAAAGAATTATCGCTCTACAAACATAATTTTAAATGCTGCCAACGGTGTTATTAAAAATAACTGTCAAAGAAAAGGCAAAAATTTATATACAGAATTAAATGAAGGAAATTTATTGCGAATACTTCAAGCAGACAATGAAATGGATGAGGCCTTTATAGTAGCATCCTTAATGAGTAAAGAGCATAAAGAGAAAAGTGTGGATTATTCTGAAATAGCCGTATTATATAGAACTAATGCTCAGTCAAGAGCCTTGGAAGAAGGCTTAATGAGAGAAGGTATACCTTATAAAATTGTTGGAGGTATAAAGTTCTACGAAAGAAAAGAAATTAAAGATATAATGGCTTACCTTAAGCTTATTTTCAATCAAAAGGATGATATATGCTTTGACAGAATAATTAATGTTCCAAGAAGAAAATTAGGCCAAAAATCAATAGATGCCATTGCTTATGAAGCAGCGTCAAAAGGAATTTCTAAATTTGAAGCATGTTTTGAGTTAGACCAAGTGGAATTAATGCCTTCTGCTAAAAAGAGCATTGAAGGATTTGTGTCCATGCTTGAAATGATGATGATTAAAAAGGATGTAATGCCTTTAAGCGAATTTATAATGGATGTAATGGAAAATTCGGGGCTTAAAGATATGCTTCTTCAGGATGAAACAGTAGAAGGAAGAAGTCGTGTGGAAAATATAGATGAATTTCTATCTGCTGCCAAGGATTTTGAGGATAGATATGTGGAAAACAGCTTAGAGGATTTTTTAGCCCATGTTGCTTTATTAGCCGATATAGATAAAACTGATGACATGATAAAGGATTCTGTAACCCTGATGACAATTCACAGTGCCAAGGGTCTTGAATATGAAACGGTATTTATTACAGGCTTGGAGGATGGTTTATTCCCAAGCTTACGAGATGAAGAAAATGCAGATATTGAAGAGGAGAGAAGACTTTTTTATGTAGCTATAACAAGGGCAAAAAAAATGCTTTACATTACTCATGCCAATGACAGAATGCGTTTTGGAATGCATGAAATGAAAATGAAATCAAGATTTTTAAATGAGATACCGGAAGAATGCATAGAAGAATCAGACCCGATGTGTTTGGCGAACAAAAAACTTAAGCAATTACAATCAAATATTAACAAAAGAAAAAATGACTACAGCTTTTTTGTGGATAATATTAAAATTATAGAAGATGTAAAACCTAAGTTAAAATCAGATAATATTGTTCCCGGAGATAAGATTATGCACAAGGCTTGGGGTCTAGGTACTGTAGTTCAAATTAAGGGTGATGTAATTGTAATAGCTTTTGAAAATAAAGGTATAAAAAATTTAAACCTTGAATATGCACCAATTGAAAAAATATAAGTGGAAGGTACACTATGGATAAACTTCTGTTAATGAAAGAAAAAATAAAGCTGTTAAATGAAGCAAACAAATCATATTACCAAGAAGACAGAGAAATAATGTCTAATTTAGAATATGATAAGCTATATGATGAACTGCAGAAAATGGAACAAGAAACGGGGATTTTATTGTCAAACAGCCCAACTATTAAAGTAGGGTACGAATTATTGTCAAACTTACCGAAAGAAAGACATGAGAGTGTTATGCTTTCATTGGATAAAACAAAGGAAATTTCTACTTTGAAGGGTTGGCTTGGAGAAAAAACAGGGGTACTTTCATGGAAGCTTGATGGGCTTACAATTGTAATGACTTATGAAGACGGGAAACTCATTAAGGCTGTAACAAGGGGCAATGGTGAAATTGGAGAGGTTGTTACAAATAATGCAAAGGTTTTTGTTAATATTCCTCTTAATATTTCTTATAAAGGAAATTTGGTTATAAGAGGGGAAGCAGTTATAAGTTATTCTGATTTTAATAAAATCAATGAACAAATACCTGAAGTTGAAGGTAAGTACAAAAATCCTCGTAATTTATGCAGTGGCTCTGTAAGACAATTAAACAATAAAATAACTGCTGAAAGAAATGTAAGATTTTATGGATTTTCTGTTGTGAAGGCAGATGTTGATTTTAAGAATTCAAGGGTTGAACAGTTAATTTGGCTTAAAGAACAAGGATTCAGTGTTGTAGAATATAAAATGGTAAAAGATGATATAGAGGATACAATCAATTGGTTCGAAGAGCATATAAGTCAAAATGACTTGCCTTCAGATGGCCTTGTATTGACGTATGATGATATAAAATATGGCGAATCATTGGGTGCTACTGCAAAATTTCCGCGTGATTCCATAGCATTTAAATGGAGAGACGAAGTAAAGGAAACTAAGCTGTTAGAAATTGAATGGAGTGCTTCAAGGACAGGGTTAATAAATCCGATTGCTATTTTTGAGCCGGTTGAGCTGGAAGGAACAACCGTAAGCCGAGCCAGTGTTCATAACTTAAGTATAATGGAAGATTTAGAGCTTGGAATAGGCGATACAATTAATGTGTATAAAGCAAATATGATTATACCTCAGGTTCAAGATAATTTAACAAGAAGTAAAAATGTTGAAATACCTAAGTCTTGTCCTGTTTGTGGCAGTGAAACGGTAATTAAAAATGACAATGACATAAAAACTTTATACTGCATAAATGATGAATGTTTAGCAAAGCAAATAAAATCATTCACTCATTTTGTCAGCAGAGATGCATTAAATATCGAAGGTCTTTCAGAAGCAACAATAGAAAAGCTTATAGCAAAGGGCTTAGTTACAGAATTAGCTGATATATTTCACATAGAAAAATTTAAAGATATAATCACCAAAATGGAAGGTTTTGGCGAAAAATCATTTAATAATTTGGTAAATTCCATAAATAAAGCACGAACCACTACTGCAGCAAGGCTTTTATATAGCTTTGGTATTACAAATATAGGTTTGTCAAATGCTAAATTAATAAGCAGAAAATTTAATGATGATTGGGAGAAAATTCAAGGTGCAACATCTGAACAATTAACCCAAATAAGCGGCATTGGTGATGTAATGGCAAATAATTACGTGAAGTTTTTCAGTGATGAAAATAAAAAAGCCATAGTTGAAGATGTGCTTAAAGAAGTTGAAATTGAAAAAGGTTCAAGAATGTCATCAGATCAGATTTTTGAAAATTATATTTTTGTAATTACCGGTTCTGTAGAGCATTTTAAAAATAGAGATGAATTAAAGGAAGCTATCGAAGAACGAGGCGGCAAGGTTACAGGCTCAGTTACTTCTAAAACTAACTATTTAATCAATAATGACAATTTGTCAAATTCTTCAAAAAATAAAAAAGCTAAGGAATTAGGAATAGAAATAATTACAGAGGAGCAATTTATTCAGTGGTTAAATACTGACAATAAAGAATAGGGGGAATTATGGCACTAAGAGTTTGCTTATATTTTGGGATTTTAGCTGTTGGATGGTTTTTAAGCAGCAAAGGAAAAATTCATACAAATCTTATGAAGAAAATATCTTCCATTCAATCAATAATCCTTTTTGGATTAATATATATAATGGGTGCACGAATAGGAATGGATGAACAAATACTAACATCAATAGGTCAAATAGGAATTACTGCATTTGTTTTTGCTGTTATGACAGGGGCCTTCAGTATTTTGTTTGTGTATTTATTAAGAAAGAAATTTATTGCTGATGTAAATATTACTGGAGGCAAAAATGACTAAAAAAATATTGATAGCCTTAGTGCTGGGTATAGTATCGGGTTTATTTATTATGCCGGATGCTGTATATGAAAATACAGGGTTGTTGCTTGACATAGGTTTATGCTTGCTTTTATTTTTTGTTGGTATAGACTTGGGAAGTAATAAAGATATTTTTAAGAATTTAAAAAATGTGGGATTTAAAATATTAATTGTTCCTTTTGCTACTATAGCAGGTAGTTTAGTTGGGGGAATTGTTTGCAGCTTTATATTTAAAATAGATTTGTTCGGTTCACTTGCCATAGCCTCAGGGCTGTCTTGGTATACATTGTCTGCAATTATTATAACACCCATATCAGCAGAGCTTGGAACAGTAGCATTTTTATCAAATGTATTCAGAGAAGTGATGGCTTTTATATTAATCCCATTTATTGCAAAGCATATAGGATACTTGGAAACAATAGCAGCCGGGGCAGCCATCAGCATGGACACGGGGTTACCCATGGTAACAAAAAACACCAATCAGGAAGTAGCAGTAATATCATTTATAAGCGGTGTGATACTTTCATTGGCAGTAACGGTATTGGTACCCATATTCGTAGGGTTGATTTGACCATCGAGACGGTTCTCGTTGGACATCTAAGAGGAAAGGAAAATTGATATGACAAAAATATATTTAACAAGACATGGCGAAACAGAGTGGAACAGACAATGCAGGTTTCAGGGACATAAGAATTCTGATTTAACAGATAAAGGAATTTTAGCAGCTGAATTGTTGGCTGACAGGGTAGATGAAATTGATATTGACTGTATTATTTCAAGCCCCCTTATGAGGGCATATAATACTGCAGAAATAGTAAAAGGAAACAAAAATATTGAAATTATTAAGAATGACGGTCTTAAGGAAATAAACCTTGGAGACTTTGAAGGCTTAAGTTATACGGATATTAAAAAAAGAAATCCTGAAATAATTGAATTAATTGAAAGTGATCCTTTTAATAACCGCTATCCAAACGGAGAAAATTTAAAAGAATTTTATAATAGGGTTACAATAGCTTTTAAAGAAATAATTGATAAATGCAAAAATAAGACAATAT
>CAZCTI010000074.1:0-9596 GCA_964501385.1 uncultured Clostridia bacterium | reverse complement strand
ATAACATCAATTGCCTTATCAGGAAGGAATCTATCGGTAATATATCTTTCAGACATTAAAACTGCCTGTCTTATAACCTCATCTGTTATTTTTACATTGTGATACTTTTCATAATAATCTTTGATTCCCTTTACAATTTCAATGGAATCCTCTATAGACGGTTCATCAACTATCACAGGTTGGAATCTTCTTTCAAGAGCTGTATCCTTCTCAATATGTTTTCTGTATTCATCCAATGTAGTTGCACCAATTATTTGAACTTCACCCCTTGCCAAGGCAGGCTTAAGTATATTTGCAGCATTCATAGCTCCGCCTTCAGCCTCTCCTGCTCCCACAATGTTATGAACTTCATCAATTACAATTATTATATTGCCTGCTTTTTTAGCTTCATCAATAATTGCTTTCATTCGTGCCTCAAACTGTCCTCTAAACTGTGTTCCTGCCACAACAGCAGTTAAGTCAAGAAGATAAATTTCAGTGTTAAATAATTTCACAGGAACATTTTGCTCTGCAATTCTAACAGCCAATCCTTCGGCTATGGCAGTCTTACCTACACCCGGTTCACCTATTAAAACAGGATTATTCTTAGAGCGTCTGTTTAATATTTGAATAACTCTGTCAATTTCTCTATCTCTGCCAATTATCCTGTCTAATTCTCCAAAACGTGCCTGTTCTGTTAAATTAGTTCCATAAGTATCGAGGTATTTCAATTTTTTTCTTTTTACCTTTTCTTTTATTTTAGCACCACCTAAACCAGCACCGGTTTTTGAATAATCCATATCCTGATCCTCGTCTGAGGGTATAAATTCACTGTTAGTAGAGCTCGTGTTTCCGGTAAAAGCAGAATTCATCAAATTCATCAAAGAATTAATGCCATCATTGTTTTCGTTAGGCTCCTGTGACAGTTTTTCTAAATCCATGTCTCCTATTATTTCTGTAAGTTGGTTATTTATGTTTTCAAAATCTTCAGGTTTCATGCCACTTTGTCTCATTATTTGATCCATAGGTGCAATACCTTGCTTTTTGGCACAAGGAATACACAAACCTGTAGTTTGCATTTTACCTTCAACAATTTTATTTACGTATATTACTGCTACATTTTTTTTGCATATTGAGCACAACATATTCTCATCTCCTTCTATTAGTGGACATTGCTTTACTCGAAAAAACTCTTATTGGGGACATTCATCTATTAACTCCATCTCTAAGACTTTAGTGTGTCTTATTCCATTTATCTATTTAAATCATAAGAAAACTTACTAAGTACTAAATGATTATAATACAATAATCTTAAAAATGCATTAAAAATTTGTAGAAATAAGATTTTATGTCAAAATTAATATGTATTATTGGATTAGAATATTTATAATAATATATTATTATAAAATATTTTTACATAGCAATAAGGTTATTGTTATACAAAAGAGTACTGAATTTTTGGAGGTGTTAACAAAAATAAAAATATTTTAAGGGAGATTTTTATTAAACAAATATAGGAGGAACCATGAAAAAAATAAGAATAGGAATTTTAGGATATGGTAATATTGGCAGGGGACTGGAAACTGCTATAAACGATAGTTACGACACAGAATTAGCAGCTGTTTTTACCAGAAGACAACCTGACGAAATTCAGATTAAAAATACTAATGCAAAAGTAATAAATATATCAGAAATTGAAAATTACAAAGATAGTATTGATGTGATGATTTTATGCACAGGTTCTGCAAAAGATCTTCCCGTTCATGGAGTTCAGTTTGCAAAAATGTTTAACACGGTTGATAGTTTCGATACACATGCCAAAATCCCCGAATATTTAAAAAGTGTAAATGAAAGTGCTTTATCTGCGGGCAAAGTAAGTATAGTGTCAATAGGTTGGGATCCCGGACTGTTTTCTATGGTAAGAATGATATCGGAGGCAGTGCTTCCAAATGGTAATTGCTATACCTTTTGGGGAAAAGGAGTGAGCCAAGGTCATTCTGATGCCATAAGAAGAGTAGATTCAGTAAAGAATGGTATTCAGTATACTATACCCATAGACAGTGCAGTGGAAAGTGTCAGAAGGGGAGAAAATCCCGAGTTATGTGTTAGAGATAAACATATCAGAGATTGTTATGTGGTTTGTGATGATTGTGCTGATAAAAATAAAATAGAATCCGAAATTAAATGCATGCCTAATTATTTTGCCGAATATGATACAAAAGTTAATTTTATAAGTGAAGAAGAATTTAAAGCTAATCATTCAAAAATGTATCACGGAGGACTTGTAATAAGAAGTGGCGTAACAGGAGATGAAAAACAAAACAAACATACAATTGAATTTTCTCTTAAATTAGACAGCAATCCTGAATTTACAAGCAGTGTTCTTTTAGCATATGCAAGGGCTGCATATAAAATGTATCTGGAAGGAATGAAAGGAGCTAAAACTATATTTGATGTTCCAATTTCATATTTGTCTCCAAGAAGCAGAGAAGATCTTATAAAAGACCTATTATAATTATTAATTTATTAAAAAAAATATTTACTATTAACATAATTATATAAATTTTGTGCAATGTCCTTAACTACTCATCAAAGGATGAGCAGCTAAGTTTTTTTTTGGGATTAATAAGTATTATGATTAATATAATATACTATAAGATTTTGGAGGAATTATATGAAAAATTATAATGCTATTGCATTGAATTCAGCACAGGCAGGTATTGTTACCAATGGAATTTTTGGAAGTGCAGATATATATAATATCGATACAACACGTTTAAAAAAGGAACTTTATGAGGGAAATGTCTTAGTTGTAACCGGTTTTCAGGGAGTACAAAAAATAACTTAGCTAGCGGAGGAAATATAATGAATTTAAAAAAGGATGTTTGTGTAATAGGTGGGGGTGTCATGGGGCTTGCTACTGCTTACTACCTCCTTAAGACAGGTAAAACTGTTGCTGTTTTAGAAAAAGCAGAAGTTGGCAGCGGTGCTTCAAGCTCTTGTGATGATATGATATTGCTTCAGTCAAAAAAACCGGGTATTACATTAACCTTAGCTATGGAAAGCTTAGAAATGTATAAAGAATTACCTGTTGAGTTAGGTGCTGATATAGGTTTTCTTTCTCTGGGGGGCATGGTAATTATTGAAGATGAGAAGCAACTTAAAATTATGGAGGATTTTGTTAAGCAGCAGATTTCTTACGGACTTGATGTAGAAATTGTAGGCAGAGATATACTTTTTAAAAAGCAGCCACATGTAGCCAAGTATATGATAGCTTCCACATACAGTGCATCGGACTCTCAAGTAAATCCGTTATTGCTTATGAGAGCGTTTCTACACAACGGACTTAAAATGGGGATGGATGTATTTAGATATACACCTGTTCAAGAAATTACTCAAACAGGCGATCATTGGAAAGTAACTGGAAAGGGTGAAGTTAGCGTAGAATGTGACAGTGTTGTGATTGCGGCAGGTGCCTGGTCAGCACAAATTGGTGAATTATTAGGAGTTGATATTCCCATAAGACCTATAAAAGGCCAAATCGCTGTTACGGAACAAATTGCATCAATAGGCGAAACAAATTGCTGGACAGCTGCTTATATAGCATCGAAACATGATCCGTCCATAATGCCTGACAGAAGTGAGTATGACAAAGAAATCGGATTAGGCTTTGCGTTTTCAAGAGCCAGTGAAGGCAATTATCTTATAGGGAGTACTCGTGAAAATGCAGGGTTTGACAAGACTACTAATTTTAAAGCAATTGCCAGGATGTTAGAGCAGACAAGACAGTATTTTCCAATAATGAATGAAGTAAATATTATTCGTACCATGGCAGGTTTTAGACCCGGAACAAAGGATGGAAGCCCTATTATCGGTGAGATAGACGACTTTCCCGGTTTGTTTATAGCAGCAGGTCACGAAGGAGATGGAGTAGCTCTTTCACCCATAACCGGAAAATCAGTGGCAGAAATGGTATGTGGTGTAGGGGAGCACAAAAGATTTGAGCAACTAAACTTAAGAAGATTTCCAAAAAATTAAACAATACCCTAATTTAACGTGTGAGACAATTGCTATGCAATTACTTACGTTAGTTAAAGCTGTAGATACTTATTAAATTAATGAAGCGATTAATCAATTGCTTATTATAAAAAAAGGAGAGAAAAGGTATGAATTCATTAGGAATAATTATTTGGGTTGCAACAATCGCGTTATGTGCAGTGTACTTTTTTATCGCTATTAAACAAAAAAAAGAAGCAGAACTTAGTTTTTCTAATTATGCAATAGGTGGAGGGAAAATACCGTTTTTCTTATTATTCTTCACGCATTTTGCAAATATTATGGGTGTCGGAAACTTTATGGGTCATGCAGGAAGTGCATATATTAATGGTTTGCCCTGGCTTGCTTTTATAATAGGTGAGCAAGGTTCAAAAATAATATTTGCAATATTCTTTGCAGGTTTAGCAGGTAGAATGACATACAATACATTCCCCGAGATGATAGACGACCTTATCACTCGTGATAAGATAACAAGAGCACTCTGTGGATTGTTGGCAGCTTCTATTATGATTGCCTGGGTTGGTGGTCAAGGAAAAGCATTTGGTCAACTTTTCGCTACCTTTACAGGAATTAGTCCGGAGCCAATTATTATAATATTTACAGTAATGTTTGTTGTTTATACAACTATGGGAGGAATGCTGTCCCTTGTGTGGATGGACCTCATCCAAGGGGTCATATGCGTTGTTTTCGGAGGAATATTCTATATTGTTGCATTTTCAAAAATTGATTTTAGCATGGCAGTTTTAGGTCAGCAATTAGCAGCAGTTGGAAAAGCAGAATTGTTTACATTTGCCGGAACAGATAAAATAAGTTTGCTTACAAAGTTTGTTACAGGATGCATAGGTATTCTTGTTGCACAATTGTACTGGCAGCCATGCTTTGCAGCAAAGAGTCCGTTAACAGCAAAACGTTCCATGTTTTATGGCGGTGGTGTAGCTATAGTATATACTGTTTTAACAGCAATGGTGGGTTTAATTATTCTTACAAGAAATCAAGGCTTGGATGCTAACTCGGCAATGCCTTGGTTTATGCTAAATGAAGTTGCCCCAATTATAACCGTTATGATATTTATTTTAATATTTGCTGCCGGGATGTCTTCAGCAGACTCAAATCTTAATGCAGCTGCAATATTGATTACCAACGACTTAGTGAGACCATTCAGAAAAAAAGAAATGAGTGACAGTGAGTTAATCAAGCTTACAAGAATTTTAACTATTGCAATAGGTGCCGCTGCTGCTTTTGGAGGTATATATGCAAGTACGATAATGAGCTTGTTCTCAAAAGCATATTCTATGGCAGGTGCCGGATTAGTACCTTTGTTGATTATTGGATTATTGTGGAAAGAGGATAGCAGTGTGGAACATACTATGAGCAAGAAAAACAGCAAAATAACACCTTGGGGAGCCCGTGTAGGCATAGTGGTAGGAGCTGTTCTTTCTCAGATGCCTGCTTTGGGACCAAATGCGGTATTGATTGCATTAACAGCATCTGCGGTTTGTATCGTTGTAATATCAATAATGACTAAGAATGTTAAAAATGATCCTAAATTTATAAGCGAAGGAAATGTAAATCCTTTGATAAAAGAGTATTAAAAAATCCTTATAATAATAAAAAGCATAAACCTTAAAAAATCTTTGGCAAATATTGTACATATATTGCTTTTAATATTAAGAATATGTACATTATTGCTAAAGTTAATAAATTGGAGGAAGTTATGCATATAAAGCTTCAGGAAAAGGAGAATGTTTGAACATGTGCGTAAGCAGGTTAATGCAGTCTATATGACTTCTCATACAGATATTTATGAAGCATTAAAAAATCATGATTTAGAACTTGCAGAACAATGTATGATTAGACATATGGACAGTCTTATAGAAGATGTAACAAAGTATTGGGATTTATTTTATTAATGGTACAGTAATTAACTTTATTAGAAATTGAGGTAATTAAAATGTGTGATGAATTAATATGCCGTTGTGAGGAGATTTCTCGTGAAGAAATAGAAAAAGCTATTGCAGATGGTGCAGTAACAGTTAATGAAGTAAAGCGTTTTACTAGGGCCGGTATGGGTTTATGTCAAGGACGTACCTGCAGAAGGCTTGTTGAACGTATATTAGCTGAAAAAACCAACACTCCTCTCAGTGAAATAAAACCATCTACTTACCGTCAACCTGTACGTCCGGTAAGGTCGGATTTGATACAGGAACATATTAACAATAAATCTGAAGGAGGATTAATTGAATGAATAACTGGGGAAGAATAATTACAGCTATGGCTACACCCATGGATTCAAACGGAAATATAAATTATGAAAAAGCTGTGGGGCTGGCAAAATATTTAGTTAATGAAGGAACTACAGCACTTGTTATAAATGGAACTACCGGAGAATCTCCCACGGTTACGTCCGATGAAAAAGTAAAATTACTTTCTATAATAAAAAAATCTGTGAATGTGCCTATTATTGCAGGCGTAGGAACAAATTCAACTGCAGCCACCATTGAGAATGCATTTGCCGCAGAGGATGTTGGTGTTGATGGTTTATTAGTGGTGGTACCATACTATAACAAACCTAACCAAAAATCTCTTTATGACCATTTTGAAACAGTAGCTAAAGCTGCGAAATTGCCTATAATGATGTACAATATTCCGGGGCGTACAGGCGTTAATATGACAGCCGAAACTACTGTAGCTCTTTCTAAGATTGAGAATATTGCAGCTTTGAAGGAAGCTTCAGGTGATTTAAACCAGCTCGCTAAGGTAGTGCGTGATGCTGAAGAAGGTTTCTTGGTTTATACGGGAGAGGATGCTCAAATTTTACCAACATTAGCTGTAGGCGGATATGGTATTGTATCTGTTACTGCACATGTTGTATGTAAGAATATAAAGAACATGATAGAGTTCTACTTGAGTGGCAATATAAATGAAGCTGCTAAAATTCACAGGAAGCTTATTAGAATCACTGAAGTAATGTTTATGACAGCAAATCCTATTCCTGTAAAGGCAGCACTTAATATACTTGGTATGGATGTAGGTATTACACGTATGCCTTTGGCTGCACCTTCAGAGGAGGTAATAGCCGCATTGGAGGATTCTATGTCTGAATTAGGGCTTCTTTAGGAGGGAACAATGAACAGAATAATTAATCATCCAATTTTGGAAGAAGAAAAACCTGCGAAGGAAGTAGAGATTTATGTGGATGATAAGCTTATTATAGCTCGTGAAGGTGAAATGATTGCCGCAGCTTTAATTGCTAACGGCATATTTATAAACAGATATACAATGCATAAGCATAAACCAAGAGGTATTTATTGTGCAATCGGTCGTTGTACAGATTGTATTATGACAGTGAACGATGTTCCTAATATTCGTACTTGTGTAACTGAAGTTAAAGAGGGCATGAGAATTACTACACAGAAAGGCACAGGAGTTTGGTCTGAGGAGGGTCAGTGATGATAAAAACTGAATTAGCAATAGTCGGTGCAGGTCCTGCAGGTCTATCGGCTGCTATTGAAGCACGCCGAGCAGGAGTTGATGTATTGCTCATAGACGAAAATGCGAGGCCCGGCGGACAACTTTTCAAGCAAATACATAAATTCTTTGGCTCGAGGGCTCATAAGGCGGGAACCCGCGGTGTGAATATTGGTACAGAGCTTTTAAGAGAAAGTGATGAATTGGGCATAAACACATGGCTAAAAGGAGAAGTTTGCGGCATAGAAGAAGGACACAATCTGTGGGTTGTGCGAGACAGAAGCTGCAGTGAAATTGTAAAAGCAAAAAAAATAATTCTTGCTACCGGAGCAACAGAAAATGCTGTAACCTTTCCCGGATGGGACCTACCCGGCGTGATGGGAGCAGGAGCAGCACAAACTATGATCAATGTTAATCGAGTTTTGCCGGGTAAAAAGGTTGTGATGTTAGGCTCAGGCAATGTAGGAGTAATAGTTGCATATCAGCTGTTGCAAGCAGGTGCTGAAGTGGTCGCTGTTTTAGAGGCAGCACCCAAGCTTGGAGGTTATGGTGTGCATACTGCAAAGGTATCTCGTGCCGGCGTTGTATTTTTTGTTTCTCATACCATAAGGCAAGCCTTTGGAACGGACCATGTGGAAGCAGTTGAAATAGTTGAATTAGATAATTCATTTAATCAAGTTTTCGGAACAGAGCGGATATTAGATGTAGACACTGTGTGCTTAGCTACAGGGTTAACACCCCTTACTGAGCTTGCATGGCTTGCAGGTTGTGAATTTAATTTTGTTCCCGCTTTAGGGGGGCACCTGCCTGTACATGATGATAAAATGCATACAACTCAACCTGATATATTTATTGCAGGCGACATATCCGGGATAGAAGAAGCCAGTACTGCTATGGAAGAAGGAAGGCTTGCAGGTATAAACGTTGCTGCAGAGTTAGGATATATAAGTGAAAATGAAGCCAAAATACGTTCTGATGAAATATGGGATAGTCTCAACTCCCTTAGAAGCGGTTATTTTGGACAAAAACGGCGTGATTCAAAAGATTTAATGTTACAAAACGGAAAAGAGGTGATTAAGTGGAGCATTCATTAAAAACTACAGGGGCTCCGACATTGGAAGAATTGTATAAATCCCCCGGATTTCCAATGAAAGAACAGTTGCTTAAAGGTCCCATTGCCATAATTGAATGTATTGAAGAAATTCCATGTAATCCTTGTGAAGCTTCTTGTCCAAGAGGTGCAATTACAATAGGCGAATCGATTACAAATTTACCTGAAATGGATTTTGAAAAATGTATTGCTTGTGGTATGTGCATAGCAGCATGTCCGGGCTTAGCAATTTATATAAAGGATTATACCTACAGCGACACAAAAGCTCTTTTGTCTTATCCGTATGAATACTATCCATTGCCTAAGGCAGGCGATACAGTACAAGCTGTTGACAGGCACGGTAATGCTGTGTGTGATGCTAAAGTTATTAAAGTACGCAATCCAAAATCCAACGACCATACAGCAATTATTACCGTTGAATACCCTAAGGAGTATTTTGAAGAAGCTGTTAATATGAAAAGAATAAAAGAATAATGATAAATAAAAAGTGTGACATTAATATATATGATGTCATATTTTTTTGCATTAAAAGTTTTCAACAAAATAATCCGGATACTGCCTTACAGAAGATTTCTTTTAATAACAGCAATGGCGTACGCAATATAGATACATCTGTATTAAATTTATTGACATTTAATTTTCCTTGTGGTATTGTTAGAAAGTTATAAAATTATTTGGAGGGACTTATGATAAAGGTTGCTAAATTTGGCGGTACTTCGTTGGCTGATGCAGAGCAGTTTAAAAAGGTACATGATATAGTTAAATATAATGATGAAAGAAAATATATAATAGTTTCGGCCCCCGGTAAAAGGTTTAAGGATGACAACAAAATTACAGACTTACTGTATCTTACTCACGCACACATAAAATATTCAGTACCCTACGGACCTGTTTTAAAAATTATTGAGGACAGGTTTAACCTGATTAAAGAAGAATTAAACTTAAATATAGACTTAGATAATGAATTTAAAATAATAAGAGA
>CAZCTI010000073.1:0-9674 GCA_964501385.1 uncultured Clostridia bacterium | reverse complement strand
TTTCACTTACAGTATAAGCGACCAACACCAAATTGAAAATTTGGGTTGTCTGCTTATCTTCTTAATCCTAATTTTGCTATAATGCTTCTATATCTTTCGATGTCTGTGTCTTTTAAGTAGTTAAGAAAACCTCTTCTTTGTCCAACCATTTGTAAAAGACCTCTTCTTGAATGATGGTCCTTTTTGTTATCTTTTAAATGTTCAGTAAGATTGTTGATTCTATATGTCAACAAAGCTATTTGAACTTCAGGTGAACCTGTATCCTTTTCGTTGATTCTGTACTGCTCAATAATTTGTGTTTTTTGTTCTTTGTTCATTTTTGGCCTCCAAAATTTAATTATTTCACCATAATCCAAGCAAAACGTTGAGGAGTCGTTAAACTTAGGCTATGGAACCTATAAATTCTACCATATTACATTATTTTTGTAAACAACAATTTTTATATTGTTTCACGAACATTTTCTCACTGTTCATACCCAACAGGGTTGTAATCCTGAGTGCAACGAAGGATCTCATATCTTTAAATTCTGAGATTCTTCACCTGCGGTTCAGAATGACACGCTGATTCGCAGCTTATTCATAGCAATTACACTTATGGTTACGAAGCTTTGCCTATAAATACAATGTCTTTATTTTCTTCAATTTGCTTATTAAATATAAAGACAGCTCCATTTTTGTTTGATATTATAGTTAAAATATACTCCCTTTTTCCTACCGTAACAATATATTTACCGTCGGGCGGAACTAAAATACTGCTTTTATTATCTACAAAACCAATATTTTTATTATAATCAATATTTAATTCATCATGAAAAATAGTATATTTATTTAATAATAATGTGTTTGCTTCATTGATTTTCCCTTCAGTCAATAATTGACGCACTAATGTTGAGCTGATTGCAATGCCGTTGTATTTAATAGGGTATATTTCTTCCACAATATACCCGTATTTCTGCTGAAACTCTTTTAATGTATTAATATTGCCGCTCGCTTTGTGCCCAAATGTAAAATTATAGCCTACAACTATATATTTCACATTGTATTCATCAACTAACAATTTTATAAATTGCTCAGGAGTGTATTTAGATACAACCTCATTTAATTCTATTTCCACAACTTCATTTACAGTGTATGATTTTAATATTTCAAATTTAGAATAAGGACTGTTTATATATTTCATATTCATAGAAGATTTTTTAAGGTCTTTTCTTATATATTTAAAAGTAATTATAATACTGTCCAAATTCTTTTCAGCACTTAAATCAATCATCCTTCTGATAAGAACATCATGTCCTACATGTATACCGTCAAAATTACCTATTGCTATACATGATCCGTTTACATTTCTCATATGTTTCACCTGACTTACATAAGCATTTTGTCTATTTTTATCGAGTATTCATCAACTTTTTTACCTAAGCCAATAAGTTTATTACTGCAATAAACATAGAACTCGTTACTCGTTACATTTATTTCTGCAGGTACCTCATTTCCGGCAATCAGTCTATCGTAATGTCTTTCATTTATATTAATTTTATCCAATTTATATATTTCTTCAACAGGAATTAAGCATTCATGCAAATTGTTTGTATCAGCTAAAAATTTAAGCTGATTTAGGTTTACAGAATTTAAAATATGTAAACCTTTTGACTGAGTTCTTACTAAAATCCCCATATGTCCAAATGTTCCAAGGCGTATTCCAATATCATTGCACAATGTTCTCATATAAGTACCCTTGCTGCATTTAACTTTTAACAAGGCACTGTTGCCGCTAAATTTAAGAAGTTTAATATCCTTGATAGTTATATGTCTTCCTTGTTTTTCAACAATGATATTTTGTCTGGCATATTCGTATAATTTTTTGCCGTTTAATTTTACTGCGGAATATGCAGGAGGAATTTGAATTTGTTCTCCTGTAAATTCTTTTAAAACTTTACTTAATTCTTCAGTGGTAACTAAAAATTTTTCAGATTTTTCTGTAATAATACCGTAACTGTCCTGAGTATCTGTGCTTTGTCCTAATATAAGCTCACACACATATTCTTTATCCCCATCCATCAAATATTCACTGAACTTTGTGGCTTTACCCACACATATAACCAATACACCTGCCACATTTGGGTCTAAGGTCCCTGCATGACCTATTTTTTTTATATTTAATATTTTTCTGACAGCACTAACCACATCGTGAGATGTCATGCCTGTTGGTTTTAATATATTTAGTATTCCTATCATTTTACCCAAAATATTCTTTAAATTCTTCTATCATTAATCGTTTTGTATTTTCAAGATTTTCATTAACTTCAAAACCTGCAGCCTTTGAATGACCACCGCCGTCGTATTTAACAGAAATTATTGATACATCTATGTTGTTTTTTGACCTTAAGCTTACTTTTGTGTTGTCTTCATATTCTTTAAGAACGCAGGATACTTCGACTTCCCTTATTTCTCTTATATATTCAACAACTCCGTCAACGTCTGCCATTTCGGCATTGTTTTTATTCAAAATATCATTTGTTATCGATGTTATGCCAAATTTATTATCATAGTAAAGCTCAATATTGTTGATACAATCTATAAATGCCCTTACTATGTTAGAAGGTTTCGAATTGTAAACTATATTGTCAATTTCAGCAACATCAACACCAATGTCAATAAGCTGTGCAGTTTTTTTGTGGGTATTGCTTGAAGTATTTGAATATGAAAATTTTCCTGTATCAGTTAAAATAGCAAAGTATAATGAAATAGCAGTATCCTTGGAGATATTTATTCCTGAAGTTTTTAAAATATCATATAACAATTCTCCGGTAGAGCTAATTTCTGTATCTATTATATTAATATCCCCAAATCCTTCATTTGTTTTGTGATGATCTATAACAACAGTTTTCTTTGAATTATTTAATACCGGCTCGAATTTTCCAAGCCTCTTTGAATCGCTGCAGTCTAATACAAACAAAACATCAAATTCTTCATTGTTATAATCCTTTGTAATTATACATTCATCAACAAATGCCTTGTAATTAAAAGGAATGATACCATCAATAAATACAGTCACTTCCTTGTTAAAAGGTTTAAGAAAGTGGTACAGGGCCATTACTGACCCTATACAGTCTCCATCAGGTGCTTTGTGTCCAGCTAAGCAAATTTTGTATGAATTATTTATCAAATTAAATATTTCATTTACATCATTCATTATCAGACTCATTATGTTCTTGTTCAACCTTTCTTAAATTTTCTTCTCCAATAACTTTGTCAATAAGGCTGCTCATATATAATCCCTTTTCAATAGAATCATCCTTTATAAATATAAGCTCAGGAATAATTCTCATCTTGATTTTTTTGCCGATTTCTTTTCTTATAAAACCTTTGGCACTTTGCAAAGCTATTATAGTTTTTTCTACATCATTGTAATCAGATACATAAATTTTTGCAAATTTTAAGTCCTCTGTTACATGAACATCTGTTATGCTCATAAGTTCTGATATCCGAGGGTCTTTTACATCGGTTCTAATAATTTCAGAAATTGCTTTTTTCATTTCCCCTGACAATCTGTTGTTTCTTCTATTTGCCATCTTTTACCCCTTTTTGCTATCTTTTTATTTCTTCCATGATATAGGCTTCCATTGAGTCGCCTTCCTTTATATCATTGTATTTTTCTATGCCTATTCCGCCTTCATAACCGCTGTTAAGCTCAGACACATCATCTTTAAATCTTCTTAGTGATGCTATTTGCCCCTCATGAATAACTATGTCGTTACGGAGCAATCTAATTTTTGATTTTCTGGTGATTTTTCCGCTGGTTACATAAACACCTGCAACAACTCCCACGTTCGGAACCTTAAATGTCTGTCTTACGTCCGCTCTGCCCATTACTACTTCTTTGTATACAGGTGCTAACATACCTTTAACTGCAGATTGAATATCTTCAATGGCAGTATAAATTATATTGTAAGTACGTACATCAACACTTTCTTGTTTTGCAAGGTCCATGGCAGCTATGGAAGGTCTTACGTTAAATCCGATTACAATTGCATTGGATGCTGAAGCAAGCATTATATCATTTTCATTTATTCCACCCACACCGCCGTGTATAGGATTAACTTTTACTTCTTCCATACTAAGCTTTTGTAAAGATTGTTTAACTGCTTCTATGGAGCCGCTTACATCTGCCTTAATAATAATATTTAAATCTTTTACTTCACCCTTTTGAATTCTGTCATACAAATCATCTAAGGATACTTTTGATGAAACATTGATGCTTTCCATATGTTTTTTATCTTTACGCTTTTCGGCAATATTTTTAGCATCTTTTTCATTATCCATTACTACCAAAATATCTCCGGCTTGAGGTGTTTCGGAAAGACCAAGTATTTCTACGGGAACAGATGGACCTGCTTGGTTTATTCTTTTACCTTTTGAATTAAACATTGCTCTTACTTTGCCGTGAGCACTTCCAACCAATACATAATCGCCTTTTTTAAGTGTTCCTTTTTCAATTAAAACAGTTGCAACAGGACCTCTTCCCTTATCAAGCTTAGATTCTATGATTGTTCCTTTTGCACTTCTGTTTGGATTAGCTTTAAATTCCTGTATTTCAGCAACCAACAATATCATTTCAAGCAAATCTTCAATTCCTATTCGTTTTTTTGCAGAAACGGGAACAAATATTGTATCTCCGCCCCAATCCTCTGATATTACACCATGTTCGGAAAGTTCCTGCTTTACCCTATCCGGGTTTGCTGTAGGTTTATCAATTTTATTTACAGCTACAATTATAGGAACTCCGGCAGCTTTAGAATGGTTTATTGCTTCAACTGTCTGTGGCATTACCCCATCGTCAGCAGCAACTACAATTATTGCTATATCCGTAACCTTTGCTCCCCTTGCACGCATTGCAGTAAATGCTTCATGACCCGGTGTATCAAGGAAAGTTATTTTTTTGCCGTTTATTTCTACTTGCGATGCTCCTATATGCTGAGTTATACCTCCTGCCTCTTGCTCAGTAACTGATGTATCTCTGATAGCATCAAGCAGCGATGTTTTTCCGTGGTCAACATGACCCATTACTGTAACTATAGGAGGTCTTGGCACCATTTGGCTTTCATCTTCTTCAACGGGTTTAAATAAAGAATCCTCTAAATTTTGAAGTTCATCAACAACCTCTATCTTGCTTATCTTTGCTCCTAATTCTTCACCTATTAACAGAGCTGTATCAAAATCAATTTCCTGATTCATATTAGCCATAATTCCAAGCAAAATTAATTTAGATATAATCACATTAACAGGAACACCTAATTTATCAGCAAAATCCCTTACAATAATTGAGTCCTCTATGGTGATATTTTTAACTTTATGTTGTTTGGGCTCGGTATGTGTTGTCTGTTGCTGTTGATACGGTTTTTTCTTAGTAGTTTGCTTATTCTTATTAAAATCCTTCTTAAAATCTTTTTTGTCTCCATCATTTTGTGATTGCTGTGATGGTTTTTGTGTCGCAGGTTTTTTATTTACAGGCTTTTTAACCGGTGCTATTAAACTTTTATCAACCTTTTTAAGTTTTGCTTGATTTAAATCTATTTTTTCATCAACTATAGGCTCATCATCTATAACAACAGTTTTAGGTGCTTTAACAGTCTTTGCTTTTTTACTGTTATTTAAAATACTTAATGCTTTTTTAAATCTTATTACTTCTAAGTCTGTCAAAGAGCTCATATGATTTTTTACGGGTATTCCTAACTCCTGTTCCACTAAATCTACAAGTTCTTTACTATTCATTTCTAATTCTTTTGCAAGTTCATATATTCTCATGCAACCACCTCCGGTTTATACATTATTTAATAAATACGATGCTATGTTCTTGTCACTGATTGACAGAACGCTCACCACCTTTCTGCCAAGGCTTCTTCCTATTATTTCTTTTTCACCAAATTCAATATAATTACTATTATATTTATCACATACAAATTTTATATTTTTCTTTGTTTTATCTGAAGCATCTGATGCAATTATAACTAAAAAGCTTTTGTTTTTTTCAATATCAGCTACAGCAGCATCAAATCCTATGGAAATATTCCCGCCCTTACGAGCGATACCTAACATTGAGTATATTTTATGCATTTTTTTCAATCTCTTTTTTTATGGCTTCATATACTTCTGCAGGGATTTCTGCTTCTAATGATTTGGACAATCTTTTTGTTTTAATTGCTTTATCAAAGCATTCAATATTTTTGCATATATATGTACCTCTGCCGTTAAGCTTTCCTGTTGCGTCAAAAAATATTTCATTTTCTTTTGTTTTTACTACTCTGCACAATTCCTTTTTAGGAAAGCTTTCCATACATCCGATACACTTTCTCATTGGTATTTTACGTGCTTTCATACTTCCTCCTCAGTGTGTTCCTTCACTTGAGATTCGCTGATAATATCAATTTTCCACCCTGTAAGCTTTGCCGCAAGTCTTACATTTTGTCCTTCCTTGCCAATTGCTAAAGAAAGTTGATTGTCAGGAACAACAGCCACTGCAGTTTTTTCTTTTTCATTGGCAGTAACCTTAACTATTTTTGCAGGTCCTAAACTGTTTGCAATAAATTTTTCGGGATTTTTTTCATAAATTATAATATCAATTTTTTCTTGGTTTATTTCATCAATTATATTTTTAACTCTGGTGCCTTTATTCCCTACACAGGAGCCTATAGGTTCAACATTGGGATCATGTGAGAAAACAGCAATTTTCGTTCTTGAGCCTGCTTCCCTTGATATTGAATATATTTCAATTGTACCGTCATGTATTTCAGGAACTTCCAATTCAAATAATCTTTTCACAAGATTTGGGTGGCTTCTTGACAGCATAATGCTGGTGCCTTTGCCTGTATTTTTAACTTCTACTATGACAGTTTTAATTCTGTCTCCGGGATTGTACGTTTCACCGGGTATTTGTTCATTTACAGAAAGTATACCCTCAATTTTACCTAAATCAACATAAATATTTCCTTTATTTTCTCTTTGCACTACACCTGTCATAATATCTGATTCTCTGCCGTAAAATTCGCTGAAAATAGAATCTCTTTCAGCTTCGCGGATTTTTTGAAGAATCACTTGTCTTGCTGTTTGTGCTGCAATACGCCCAAAATCCTTTTTTGGTTTTATTTCTATTTTGACTATATCATCCACTTCAAATTTTGAATCTATTGTTTTTGCTTCTTCCAATGATATTTCTAAGTTGCTGTTTTCAACGCTTCTTACTACTGTTTTGTCTTGAAAAAGTTTATACTCGCCATTTTCTTTATCTATATCTATTGTAAAGTTGGTTGCTTTTGCAAAATTTTTCTTATATCCGGTTTCTAAAGCGCTCCTTATGGCTTCCAATACAACGTCTTGGCGAATACCCCTATCCCTTTCAAGCTCGCTTAACGCATTTAAAATTTCCTTGTTCATCTAACCCCTCCATTAAAAATCCTCTATCAATCTATTAATTTTTGATAAATCCTTAATATCAATTGTGAGAATATCTTCTCCTTCTTTAATTGCAATATTATTTTCGTTTTTTTCTGTTAATATGCCTTTTACCGACTTTTTACCGTCAATAGGTTTATAAAACTTCGCTTCTACCACATTACCAATATTATTTAAATAATCTGCTTCTTTCTTGAAAGGTCTTTCAACTCCCGGAGATGATACCTCCAAGAAATACTGTTCCTTTATTAAATCAACTTCATCAAGCTTTTTGTTAAGTACCCTGCTTATATCGGCAGTATCATCTACCGTTATTCCACCCGGCTTATCTATGTAAACTTTCAAATACATAAATGGTCCTTCTTTTACATATTCAACATCAACTAATTCCATTTCTGTAGTTCTTAATATATCTTCTGTAATCTTCCTGACAGAAGATTCAATGTTTTTCTTGCTCATATATTATCTCTCCTTTACCCATTGTTCGCAGGGGAATGAAACAAATTTGTTTGCTCCTTCCGTCGCACAAATTTGGCATTCTTTGCGGTTGACCTACCATCCATCTGTTCTTCGCTGTCGCTCGAACATATTGGGTTAGGTCATACAATCAGAAAGAGTGGGGTTCCCCACTCTTTCTGTCAAAAATTCATCTTTTTAATAGTATAACATAAAAAATATTTAAAATCAAACATTATTTTGGAATAAAAATTTTAGCATTAATGTAGTAATTAAAGTGCATTAATGACTTTTAGGACTATAGTTTCATTGAGTTAGGTTTTCTTTACGTTTAGCAATTCTTACCTTAGCATAGCAGCCGGTACTACCCATAAAAAATCCCCATAATAAGCCTATACCCATATGAGCCAATAATGGCATATCTTTTATCGTATCACCTAAAAATAGATTCCGCGACATATATGAGAGTATCGTAAGGATAGGGCTTAAGAATTTTCCAAATATAGTGAGTACTTTACTCTTTTTCTCTCTAAAAGGTTTTAACAATAGCTTTTCAGCTATAAACACACCATTTATAACGCAAGATATTTCAGCAAGATAGAACATTTTTAATACCTCCTTTGCAGATTATTTATACACAAAAACATTTTTAAACCATACGGTGAAACCGTTTCAAATGCTTAATATTATTTAGCTCCTGTTGCATTTTCATTAATTCGCGTTCCTTAAATTAATAGGAGTCCATATTAGGAGTAAGTTGGTCAAAGTATAGCATAGCATCAAAGCATGCTTCTATATTAGTATTTATTGTATATCGAGCAGGAATAAAAGTATTTATGTTATTAAAGTAAGACCCAATAAGAGTCAGGTCCCATGTGGATATACCTGCTTGTTTCAGATATTCTGATGTGCAAAACTTGATACTTGATGACTCCGCACCGATAGCATCTATTAATGAGCCTTTACGCTCAATTGAAAACATTTTTCTCTTATCATTGGGCTGATTACTATCTGCCATAAAAGAATTGTTTTTAGCTTCAGTTACAATAGTATAATAATCATCGCCAAGGTAATTAGATAAATGATGTCCCATGGTAACATACAGTATATCTTTATTCTCTATTGTAATATACAGCATATCCCTAAAATTCATTGTAAAATCATCTTCTATGATATGACCGTTATGTGCAAACAATACAATATTCTCGTTATCATAATACTTCGACTCATGTTCCATAACCCACAATACGTTTTCAGCCATCATACGGTCTCTGTCGTTATTTTGTTTCCCACCCGCTACATATTCATAGTTCATTTGTATGCAGTGTATCAAGTGTGAAATATAATCAAATTCCCGCTCATCTATAGTCTTGCTTTTTAACAATCCATTAATTATATTTTCTATATTTTCAATTATAATTTGCTTTCCTAATTCCACATCTTTTTCAGAGTGCAGTTTATCAATATTTATATCTGAATATCCCTTTTCATTTAGAAAATTTTTAATAACTTCTACCGTCTGATATATGGATTTAATATCATTGCCGTATAAATTAATATCTTCTTAACTTATTATACATTATTTTCCATTGTTATACAAGTCTACTTACAAATTAGGAAGTATAATCAGTTAAGGTGGTGATAATAATGACTAAAGCATCTGAATATACAACACCACATCAGGGCAATAGCTTACACCGACCAAGTCAACAGCATCAGCATTGTAAAACCCTCATGATTTATTAATTATCATGAGGGTTTTTATGCTT
>CAZCTI010000072.1:0-10131 GCA_964501385.1 uncultured Clostridia bacterium | reverse complement strand
TCAGCAGTTTCCATAGATTCAATTTCGATATCTATTTCGCTTTTTTCTTCCTCTTGGCCGTTGTTTACCTCATTATCTGTTTCTTCATCTATGGTAGAATTTTTATCAATTATATAAAGCTCTACGGAAGTATTAACAGAAAACTCACTCCCTGTATTTAATGCTGCCTTCTCATCATATTCTACTTCCCCTAATTCCTTACTCATAATATTTTTAAACACAAAATTAGTTGCAGTTAAAATTTCATCCCTGCTTCTGAAGTTTTTATTTAAATCAATTGTTCTATCAATTATATCTTCACTTAATTCTTCACTATCTGTTGTATAGGATGTATATTTAGAATTGAAAATACTTGGGTCTGCAAGCCTGAATCTGTAAATACTTTGTTTAACATCCCCTACCATGAACAAATTGTTATGCCTTTTTAATTGCTCAATGATTGCTTCCTGTAAACTGTTCGAATCCTGATATTCATCAATGAATATATAATTAAACTTTTTCTTGTAATACTCAGCAGTCTCTGAAGGAATAAATTTTCCTTTTTCATCTTTTTTACTTAATATATTTAGTGCAAAGTGTTCTAAATCATTAAAATCTACTATTGATTTTTCTATCTTTTTTTCCTTATAATTTTTGTCTGTTTTTTCTATTAAATCTCTTAATGCAGATATTGAACCATGCATTTTGTTTATTTCTTCCGCATACTTTTCATAATCCAAATCATAAGGCAAAAGCTCCTTTATAGAAGATATAATATCTTTGTACTTTGCCCTCAGGCTGTTATTGTTTTTAGAGCCGCTTACTTCATTTTGTTTTTCCAAATCAACATCCGGATTATCTTTTTCTTTAAAAGCAGCTGCTTTTGGTGCTTTAAAATTCTTTAAAGCATCCATGAATTCTTCCATATCGTCATCTAAAAGCTCACATAAGTTCTCTACAATGTCCATATCCTTCTTAAAAGTATCTAAATAAAGCAGTGGACCATGAGGCTCCTTGCATATTTCGATTGCCGTATTAATATAACCCTTTGCACCATCTAAAAGAAGGACTATATGTTTTTTTATTTCCCCAAGCCATTTGGAATTTTTAAGCTCCTCGCCTGTAATATTCATCATGTTTTCACTTTCATTCAGCCATGCAAAAGGGTCAGGAAAGCTTAATATAAATTTGTATGCATTTTTTATAATTTCAGATAATTCATCATCGCCTCTGTTTCCTGTAAAACCTTCAACCAATTTTTTGAAATTTTCATTATCATTAATTCTGCTGTATTCTTCTTCTAAAACTTCGTCTATGGACTCTTGCAATAATATACTTAACTCACTATTGTCACCAACTCTAAAGTTAGGATCAACTTCAGTCAAATGGAAATTTTTCTTCACAACATCCATGCAAAAGGAATCAATTGTAGTAATCATTGACCTGTTTAAAAGGGATAATTGCTTTCTTAAATGTTTTATATTACCTTCCTTGCTTTGAACCGCTTTTACCAAAGACTTTTGAATTTTCTGCTTCATTCCTGCAGCAGCTGCCTTAGTAAATGTCACAACCAAAAATTTATCTATATCTTCACCATTTTTGATGAGCGTGATAATTCTTTCAACCATGACTGCAGTTTTCCCGGAGCCTGCAGCAGCAGAAACCAATATATTGGTGTTCTTTATATCAATTATTCGCTGTTGTTCTTTCGTCCAATTCATGATTGTCCCCTCCTTTTGCTGTTTTTACAATATCATCCTTGTTCATTTTACTTAATAAGCGATAGTTATTTCCTAATGATTTATCAAATTGACAAATACTTATAAATTCACAATATTTGCAAGGCGTTGTGCCATCTGTTTTTTTGTAGGGGTCAATATTGATGTTTCCTTCCATAATACTCTTTGTCATATCTGCACATTTGTTATAAACATAATCAATCAAATTATTAAAGGAATTTTCCGACAACGCTTTAGTCCAGTCTTCCCTAAATTCCCCGTCATTTTTAAAAGCCGCAGGAATAATGCTTGAGGAACTGCCTATATTATTATCCATGAATTTTACAATTTCTTTATCTCTTAAAACATAGCCTCTAAGCTTTAAGCTCTTAAATATTTCCTCTTCGGGGTCCTTTGGTTTATTGTTATCCTTGTACACAGGATCATTAATATAGTAATAAAATACTCCTCCTATATGAGGCTTTTTACCAAACAACTCCTGCCCATTATCAATCAATGCTTTTAAATACACAATAAGCTGAACTTGAAGACCTTCAGAAGCATCATCCAAATCAATATCATTAGGAGAAGACTTATAATCAATAATATTTATATATAATTTATCGTTGTTTTCAAAAACATCAACTCTATCTATTTTTCCTCGAAGTTTTAATACTTCTTTAATTTTCTGTGTTTCTACAGGAATTTCAATAGGTGATAAATATATTCCATTTTGTGCTTTTTCATCATTCTTATCCACTAAATCTATTTGAAGCTCAGTATATTTAGGTCTAAAGTCACTTGCCTGCAATTGTCTTAAAATTGTCCAGCATGTTCTTTTCATTACCCTTTTAATTTTTTCTTTCATGTATTTGTTTCTTTCATTTGCTTCAATAGCCGTAACTTTGTCAACCTGCTCTTTTAAAACATCATCAGTTATTATTACAGCCTCTTTTTCTGCATCATCCCTGCTTAATAAGCTGATATCCTTATATTCTTCATTAATTTTATTAATAAATTTTTCAACAACGCAGTGGTATATATTCCCAAGATCATAAAATTCAATTTTTTGTATAATTCTTTCTCTTGGCTTTAACACATTTTCCATAAAATATTTAAACTGGCACTCTGCATATCTTTCAAGCTTTGAAACAGTCATAGTCATATTGTTTTCGTAAATTCTTTTAATAGTGTCTGTATCCAAAGAATTCATGGAATTTTTAAATTTTAAAGCTTTATTGATAATATCAAAGTTTTGAGTGTCTTCTTTTTCATACCAAGTATAGACATCCTTCCAAATATCATCTACATGGTAACCATCTATGAAATTCCTCATATTTTCAACAAAGAAGTCATAAGTGCCACTATAATTAGAAATTAGCTCCAATTCATCCAAACTGCTTAAATCTGAGCTTTCCTTAACTTTTATAAAAATTTTCTTTAATGTATCAATGTATAATGATGGCTGTAAGCTTTCTCCTGTAGCCATTCCAAGCGGATAGCTTATGCAAAATCTTTCAGTTGGGCTTGAAAACAACTTATAAAGCATATGTTTTTCCTTAAAAGTATCATAATCTGCACCTTTTGTAAGCTTTACATCATTTCTTAGAAGAATATCTCTTTCCTCATTTAAAAGTAATCCCTTTTCAGTATTTTTAGAATCTAAATTGCTGTCATTTCCGCCCAAAATAAACAAAACTTTTGGCTTAGTAACGGCAATTCTGTCAACTGCACCAACTTCAACCTTATCAATAGCAGGGGGAATTATGCTTACCTCAACTTCACTAAGACCTGCCTCCAACATTTTTCTATAATCTTTTACAGAAATCTCTGTATCTTGTCCAACCAATAAAAGCTGTTCAAATATTTCCATAACATAATTCCAGCACTGAGAATATTCGCTTGCCTGCTCATATTTTTTTAAAGCATTAAATCCTTTAACAGCCTTCTCCATTTTTTCCTGTACATTGTGTTTTTCTAAATACTTAAATATAAGTTTTGTAATTTCATTAGCTGTTTTAAGATTATTAATTTCTTTTCTTTCTATTTCAAAATCATCAGCAAATAATTTTCTGTATTCTTCTGTATCTACCATCTTAACTGACACTTCTTCAGTTGCATCTTCTTTTTTTTCATTTTCAAAAGGCTTAAATTCGTTAAACCACTTTCCACCCTCAATACCATACTGCAAAGCATAATTTTCTAAACAATTAACTTGACTAATGCTTAAAGGTGAAAACCCTGTTTTAAGGTATTCGAAAACATTATCGTGCTTAAATTTCCAAATAAACATATCTAAAATTGACAATATATACTTGCAAAGAGGATTGTTCATGATATCTCTTTTGGAATCTAAAAAGAAAGGTATTTGATATTGGGTGAATATTCTTTTAACATTTGTTTCATAAGTATCCATGTTTCCAGTGGCAACCTTTATATCTCTCCATCTGTAACCATGTTCACGTACTAATGATATGATTTTAACCGCTGTCTTTTGTGTTTCTGTATAAGGATTTAAAGAAGAAAAAATAGTTATTTTATCGGTTTCATTTTGAAATTCTTCTGTATTTAAAGACATTATATTTTTTTCAATTGATGTAATTTCAGTTGATGATGATTTGTTTTCCTTCACCGGTATTATTTCAATATCATTATCCAATGTTTTGTTTAATATATCATATGTATCATTAATAATGCTAAAAGCTTCCCAATCATCATTTTCCTCTAAATTATCAAAATAAGAAGAATCCGCATTTAAAGAAATAGTTACAGACTTTGAATAATCACAAAGATTTTTGAGCAAATTGAGTCTTTGCCGGTTAAAGCTTTCAAATCCGTCAATCCATATTTTAGAATTTCTTATATATGCTGATTCCTTTATTAAAGATATAAACAAATCAGTTTTGTCTTCTTCATCAAAATATTTATTTGAAGTTCTTTTTAAATACTCAGAATAAATTAACTCAATATCGGATAATTTACGCATCAAAAGCTCATCACCCACATCAGTGGCTGCCTTTTTTAACGTATTGCTGTCAACTAAATTTTGCTTAAACTCAGTCATTAATTCTTCAAATTCCTTTAAAAATCCGCTTTGCTTATATGAATTATTAAAAATTTTAAGTTTGTCCTTATTTTCTTCAAATATTTGTTTAAGAAGCATGATTTTTCCGAAAATGCTTATATCCTGCACCTTCAGACCTCCCACTTCTTCTAAAACTTTGCTTTCAAGCCTTTTAAAGCTTAAAATTTCAACATTCATAATACCTGCCAAATCAAACCTCTGAATTAGATTACATTCAGCCTGATATGTCATAAGCTCAGGGACAATCAATATTAAATTGTCTGTTGTATCTTTAGAGTCTTTTTTAATTTCATCATAAATATATGATGATTTCCCTGTGTTAGCTCTCCCTGCAATTATTTTAACGCTCATAATTACCACCTTTAATGTATTCCGGGAATTCCGGGGACGGACCTTGAAATGCAACCTCAAGGGGTATCCAGTTTTATTTATTAAATTATACAGGAAATCACCTGCTATTGCAATTGGAATTCTGGGGACGGACTTAAGACTACAACAAAGGGCATCAGCCCTATCATTGCTATGAATAACGCCAATGTCATTCTGAACGCAGTGAAGAATCTCATATTTAATAAACGTTGAACCATATTATAATTGCCTCATATTATATCTCAGGAGGGTTGTGAAATGAAAAATTATTGCTACAACGCAGACATAAGCATGCATGAATACAAAAAAACATACAATTATAACAATCTTGAGGTTTTAAAACTTACAATTAAATATCCAGTAATAAGATTGAAAAATCCACAAGCAGAAAACTTAATAAATAATCAAATTTGTATGGAAGTCAGAGATTTTAAAAGGTATGCTAATTATCTATATAAACAAGCAATTAAAGGATATCATGACGCACAGACAAATGATTATCCTTTTCATGGTTATGAAGCATATATGGAATATACTGTAACATACAATGAAAATTGCTTTTTAAGCTTATATTATGACAAGTATGAATTTAGAGGAGGAGCACACGGTAGTACTACAAGAGCCTCAAATATTTGGGAATTATGCTTTGGCACTCAATTGCCCCTAAGTAGTTTTTTCTGGCCAAGTACAGACTCCATGCATCTTTTAATTGATGAAATAATAAGGCAAGCAGAACCTATTCAGAGAAACGAGGGTATATATTTTGATGATTATAAGTCATTGATTATTAAAAATTTTGATGATGACAGTTTTTATCTTACGCCTTCAGGAATAACAATTTATTATCAGCAATATGATATTGCTCCATATTCAACCGGCATAGTAGAATTTACTATTCCTTATTCAAAATTAAACTGGCAGCCAAATTGCTAAGAATAAAACAATTCCGGGGAATTTCGGGGACGGACCTTAAAATGCCCAAGAATTTCGGGGACGGACCTTAAAATGCAAGGTCCGTCCCCGGAATTCTTATATTGTATATTTGTGCTTAATAAATTTACCTTCATCTAAATCTTTAAATGCTTGTTGTAATTCTTCTTTAGTATTCATTACAATAGGTCCTCCCCAAGCAATAGGTTCCTTAAGAGGTTTTCCTGCATACAAGAAAAATCTTATACCATCTTTGCTGGCTTTGGCTTTAAAAATACTACCTTTGTCAAACAATAAAGCTCTTTTACTTTCAATTAATTCATCGGAGTCTCCGAAATATCCTTCACCTTCAACTATATAAATGAATAAATTTAATTCATCATCAGTTTCAAAATTCCATTCTGCACCTTCTTCCATATCAACGTCATAATACAGAATCTTAACATAATCTCCATAAAAAGAACTGGAATTCCCTTTATAATCTCCTGCGATTACGCTTACAGTAGTTCCCTCTTCTTCAACTTTAGGTATCATGTCAGATTTAATATCATTGTACGTAGGAATAGCCATCTTGTTTTCTTTAGGTAGATTTAACCATAGTTGTGCCCCTAACATCCTGTCAGAAGGTTTTGGCATTTCTTGGTGCATAATACCGCTTCCTGCTGTCATCCACTGGCAATCCCCATCTAAAATACTCCCCTTATTGCCTAAGCTATCGCCATGTTCCATATTTCCTTTTATTAAATAAGTAATTGTTTCAATACCTCTATGTGGATGCCATGGAAATCCCTTTATATAATCCTCAGGATTAACAGAATCAAATGCATCAAGCATTAAAAACGGATCAAAATCTTTTACATCTCCATATCCTATTACTCTAACCAAATTTACACCGGCACCATCTACAGCTCTTCTTCCTGTTACTGTTTTTATAACATTTCTGATTTTCATATTTCCTCCAGATAAAATTAAATATATTACTAATTTACCCTAATTATATAAACTCAAACATTCTTAATTAGCAAAACAAAAGGAGGAGCTAACTCCCCCATTCTATCCACTGCTGATAAGCAGCTTATAGTTCTAAAACTCTGTACAGTATGACAGCCATTTCAGCTCTTGAAATGAATGATTTAGGATTAAGATATGAATTACTTCCTTGTATTATTCCTGCCTTAACCAATGTTGCAACGGAAGTAACAGCATAATCTGATACTGAATTTCTGTCTTTAAAAACTTTAAGGTCGCTGTCTGTACCTGCAGATAATTTTTTACCTTGTGTTTTTAATGCTCTATCCACAAGAACCATGGCATCTTCTCTTGTTATTCCTTCTTTCGGCATGAATAAATTATCATAACCTTTAGCTATTCCAAGAGCTTTTGCAGTTGCTATTGCTTTGTAATAGTAGCTGTCCTTAGGTACGTCGCTAAAGTTGCTGCTTGTATTGGCACTTAACTCAAGTGCTCTATACAACATCAGCATAAAATCTCCCCTGCTCATATTTTGTGCAGGGCTGTAATTATTGTTTCCGGTGCCACTTACTATGCTCTTTTCAAATAAATAATCAATTTGAGATGCAGCCCAAGCGTAATCCTTTGTCACATCCTTAAAATACAATGAACCTTCAGTTTCGGGCATTGATATAACTTCGATTTTTACAGTTCCTGTAAATGAATCGCCTTTAATATTGTAGCCTGTGTACTCAATTTCTAACGTACCGTAATAATCCCTATAAGGTACAAATGTTACATGCATCAAATAAGGTGTACGGTCATAATAATACTTTGTGCTTGCTGCAACTGCAGAGTCAAATTTATTTGCAGTTGTATATTTATAATATAGTTTGCCATTTTTTGATGACGGCAAAGAGAACTTCACGTAATCCAATTTTTCTCCTGTTGTATTTTTGCTTGCTCTATTAAAATCTTCATCGTCAAATGTAATATTTGTATCTTCTTTTGTGGAGAGCTTAATTGCACTTGCAACTGGAACTTCTTCTTCAACCGTAATTTCTACTGCACCTGTATATGACTTATCCCTGCTGTTATAACCTGTATATAATATTTTAAATGTACCTTCGTAATCCGGATTTGGAACAAATGTGATGTCATCTAAGTCAGACTCATAGTATTTTGTAGTGTTAGATACTTTTGAACCATACTTTGTAGCTGATGTATAATTTTTGTACAATACTCCATATGTTGAAGAAGGTATGGTAAACTTAACGTAATTAAGGTTATTTCTAGTAGTATCCCAACATTCATCCACAAAATCATCAGCATCAAAATTCAACGGAGTATATGACCCGGTTTCGTAAATAATATCATCAGCATCTGTAACAAGCCTTGATACACTTATTTCAACCTCTCCTGTATATGACTTCCCACTGTCATTATATCCAACATAGAAAATTGTTACAGTACCTCTATATCCTGTATATGGTACAAATGTAATTTTATCTAAATCACTTCTATAATATTTTGTCGATTCAGAAACCTTTGACTCTGATGAAGAACCATAGTTTAAATACAGTCTTCCCCTTGATGTGGCAGGAAGTGTAAATTTAACATAATCTAAAGTTTTCCCGGTAGTTTCTTTACTTTTAACATTAAAATTATCTGCTATAAAATTTACAGGCACATTTTCATATGTAGAATATTTTATCAAACTTGCATCTGTTGGTTTTTGAGTATATGTTATTTCGATTTTACCTGTAAACAAATATCCAGCCTCGTTATAGCCCTCATATGCAATACTGAATGTTCCGTAATATCCTGCATATGGCACAAAAGACATTTTAGAAATATTTGTTTTATTGTAACCCTTCCCTGCTGCAATCACAGTACCATAAATATCAGGCGATGTATAATCAATGTAAAGTTTGCCGGTTGAAGAAGAAGGAATACTCGGAAAAACAATATAATCCAATGTTCCACCTACTGTTTTCGTACAAGAACTAACAAAATCAGTTAAATTAAATTTAAATATTTCATCCTGAACTAAACTATATTTAACAGTTTCTGCATTAGGAGTTTCAATTTTTATGCTTAATTTTACATTGCCATAATTTGTTTCATCCTTGTCATAAGCTGTAACCGTATACTCTATTGTTCCTGTTGACAAAGGTTCAAACACTAACTTCCCTAAATCTATATCACTTATTTTAATTTTATTGTTTGATGTGTAATCATTGCCATCTAATTTTAATTTACCCAATGATTCATTTGATGCCTTACCTATGGAAATCCATCCTATATCTTTTCCATCGTTACTTTTATATAAATTTGTAAAATCCAAATCATCAAAAACAATTTTTTTTGGAATGTTTATTGTTTTTGAAAGGGTGCCGGTAAAAGTTGGTGCAATACCACTTTTAACATAAATATAGTATTGGGTGCTGTATCTTTCAGCATCCATACCTTCAACATAAGAATATGACACATCCATTATAACCGATGGTCCGTCAACCTCAGCCTCAGAGCCTGAATCTGAAGGAAATGATAATTCAACCGACTTAAATTTCGAGTCATAAGTAGCTATTATATCATCCAGTTTTAGAGTATTTGCTTCATATCCATAAGGAAGTGTTATTGTTATCTTGGTTCCATCAATTACAGTATTTTTTGCGTTAGAATGGGTTATTGTTTTAATAACTAATTCACCGTTGTCATCAGCATATACTAAGTTTATAGGTGTTAAAAACGATGATGTAATAAACAATAATGCAAGCATTAGTGAAATAATTTTCTTGATTTTCTTTACATTATTCTTTGTTTTGCTTATATTTTCCATATTTACTCCCCTTTAATATAATATTTTCCTTTACTGCAATATTATAACACAATATTCCTAAATATTGTCAAAATATGCATTTCACCTTTAATTAGACGAAAAGGAATATAAAAAGTTCAATGTTATAATGGGGATTTATCTTTTCAGTCGGAAATTTTTTATAAAAGTACACATACAATTAAAGTAAAGGTAGCTTTTATGAATAAAGGAGAACACCATAGTATGAAAAAAAAATTTACAGTTATATCACTTGTAAT
>CAZCTI010000071.1:0-10413 GCA_964501385.1 uncultured Clostridia bacterium | reverse complement strand
GGTGTGTCCCCCTTCTGCTAAACATTAAACCTGAACAAAACTATATCTCCGTCTTCCATTACATATTCCTTGCCTTCAAGGCGCATTAAACCTTTTTCCTTAGCAGCATTCATTGTGCCTAAGTTTACTACATCGTCATATTTTGTAACTTCAGCCCTTATGAAACCTCTTTCAATATCTGAGTGGATTTTTCCTGCTGCTTGAGGTGCTTTCGTACCTTTTATGATTGTCCATGCTTTTGATTCCATTGGACCTGTTGTAAAAAAGCTTATAAGCCCTAAAAGGTGGTAGCTTATTCGTATAAGCTTATCAAGACCTGATTCCTCAAGTCCCATTTCATGAAGAAATTCTTTTTTTTCATCTTCTTCTAAAACTGAAATTTCTTCTTCGATTTTACCGCATACAACAATTACCTCAGAATTGTCCTTAGTAGCATGTTCTTTAACAATATCAACATATTTGTTATCAGTTGGATCTGAAAGATAACTTTCATCAACATTGGCAACATATAAAACAGGTTTTGCTGTTATTAAATTAAACATTTTTAAAAGTTTTAGTTCTTCGACCGTATAATCTAAGTAACGTGCTTGTTTTTCATTTTCTAATCCTTCAACAATTTTTTGAACTAATTCTAATTCTGCTTGCAAAGATTTATCATTTTTAACCATTTTAGAAAGCTTATCAAGTCTTTTTGTCATTACTTCTAAGTCTGCTAAAACTAATTCCAACTCTATAATTTCAATATCTCTTTTTGGATCTACGGTTGATTCAACATGTATTACATTTTCATCATCGAAACACCTAACCACATGAACAACAGCTTCAACCTCTCTTATATGTGAAAGAAATTTATTTCCTAATCCTTCCCCTTTGCTTGCACCTTTAACTAATCCTGCAATATCAAAAAACTCAATGACAGCTGGAACTGTTTTGCCCGAATTGCTTATTTTTGTCAAAAAATTTAATCTTTTATCTGGAACTTCAACCACTCCGATATTTGGTTCAATAGTGCAAAACGGATAATTTGCTGAATCGGCACCAGCTGAAGTAATTGCATTAAACAATGTGCTTTTGCCCACATTAGGAAGACCTACTATACCTAATTTCATAAAACGTATGACCGCCCTTTCTTTTTTCTATTATGTTACTGAGTAATCAACTAATTATATAATATTAAATTTTAAACTTCAATAAAATTATTTAGCATTAGTTTACATTGGTTTATCCAAAAAAATAGACAACTTTTCGTTTTTTGAAAGCATATATTAAGATTCATTGAATATTAATAAAATATATAAGACAAATTATAGGGGGAAGAAATTAATATGAATGATAAACAGATGCAGGCCAATTATATAAAAATAGTAGGGAAAATAAACAGTAATTTGGAATTCAGCCATGAAGTTTTTGGAGAAAAATTTTACGAATTCTTTATAGAAGTACCAAGATTAAGCGATACAAGGGATATACTGCCTGTTATTATATCTGAAAGGATAATTAATGATATAAATATGGACATAGGAAATTTCATAGTAATTGAAGGGCAGTTTAGGTCTTACAACAGATATGAGGATACTAACAATAAGCTGTTGCTGCGAGTATTTGTCAGAGATATATATATGCCTGATGAAAATGAACTTGAAGAAATAATAAGACATCCTAATGAAGTGTTTTTAAACGGATTTCTATGTAAAGAAACAAAATTTCGAACAACTCCATTTGGCAGAGAGATAACAGATATGCTAATTGCAGTTAACCGTTCCTACAACAAGTCCGATTACATACCTTGCATTGCATGGGGGAGGAATGCAAGGTACTGTGAAAAATTAGAGGTTGGAGACCACGTAAAATTGTGGGGAAGAATTCAAAGCAGAAGATATCAAAAGAAAAATGAGCATGAATCATATGAAACAAAGACTGCATATGAAGTATCTGTAACAAAGCTTGAGCATATTAAGACAGAAAATAACAGAAAGAAAGATGATGAGGAAGATCAGGAATTATAATATATAAATTTTTAAAAGAAACCGAAAGGTTTCTTTTTTGATATCTAAAAACTTTACTGTTGAGGTAGATGATCATTTAGAATTATTTGATGTAAAACTTGTACAAATAGGAGAGTAGGTGATATAATGAAAACTATAAAATTAGTTGATTTAGCAGAATATAGAAATTCCTGTATAAGAATAGGATTGTGCCGCAACTAATGTTGCGGCATAAACAGTTTATAAGTAGGAGCTAAAAATGGGACAGCTTTCATTTTTTCATATTTTAGGAAGTGTAATAACTTTATCTGTCATTTTATTTATTGGGATTTCTACGGGCAGGAAAGTTAAGGATGCAAAAGATTTTATTAGCGGAAGCCATAATGCGAGCGGAGCCATGGTTTCAGGTACCATAATAGGTACATTGGTTGGTGGGTCATCAACTATAGGAACTGCACAGCTTGCTTTCACAAACGGATTGTCGGCATGGTGGTTTACAATTGGTGCAGGGGTAGGATGTTTGATGCTTGGATTAATGTTTGTAAAACCATTGCGAAAAAGCAAATGTACAACAATTCAGCAAGTAATAACCAATGAATATGGCAGAAAATCCGGTATAATTACATCTGTTTTGGCATCATTCGGAATAATGATTAATATTGTTGCACAAATATTAGCTGCAAATGCACTTTTATCATCTATGTTTAGCTTAAGCCCTGAAATAAGTGCTTTAATAAGTGTTATTCTAATGGCTTGTTATGTAATATTTGGCGGGGTTTTAAGCACGGGAGTATTAGGCGTTATAAAGCTTATACTTATTTATATTTCAGTAATTTTAGGTGCTATATTATCATTAAATTTATCAGGGGGATTTGCACAAATATATAATTCTCTGCCTCATAACGAATATTTTAATTTGTTTTCAAGGGGAATAGGGGTTGATGGTGGAGCATTTTTATCTGTTGTTTTAGGTGTTTTGTCAACTCAGACCTATATACAGGCAATATTGTCGGGTAAAAGTGATGATGCTTCTATAAAAGGTGCACTTATCAGTTCGTTATTAATACCTCCCATAGGTATAGGAGGTATTTTAATTGGAATGTATATGCGAATTAATTTTCCTGCCATTGCTTCCGGTCAGGCTTTTCCACTTTTTATAATAAACAATATGCCTTCTTTTTTAGGAGGTGCAATTTTAGCAACATTGTTAATAGCATTGGTAGGAACCGGTTCCGGAATGGCGTTAGGATTCGGAACAATTATCACAAACGATATTTATAAAAAATATATAAATAAGAATTCTGACAGCAAAAGAGAGTTGCTGGTTACAAGAATTGTTATACTTGTATCTTTATCTGTTTCTGCATTGTTTACATTGGGAAATTTAAAATCAGCAGTATTAACATGGGGATTTATGTCCATGGGTCTGCGAGCGACAGTTTTGTTGATACCAATGATTACAGCATTATTTTACAAAGGTAAAATAAGCAGTATATTTGCAATATTGTCAAGCGTTTTAGGTTTTGCAGCATTTATGATAAGTGAATTATTTTTAAACTTAAATATTGATTCACTTATAATAGGTGTTACTTTAAGCGTTGTTACGGCTATTATTGGAAGCTTTTATAATATTTCGTCTCCTAAGCTATAAATAAGGTTCTCATGTTATATGAGATTCTTCGGACTAAAGCCCTTAGGAAGACACTACTGTGATGGTTAGCCATAGAAATGTAGAAACTTACCCCCAAAATAGGGGTTATTTTTTGGAAACCATTAGGTTTATTTTATGTATGCCCTAACCCCATATTTTCGAGCCATAGCGAAGTACATATGGTGGTAGGTCAAACACAACGAATTTCCAAAATATGTGACGAAAGGAGCAAATATTTTGGTGAATGAGACTGTGTATTTTAAAATATATTTTATTAACTTGACTTATTATGATACAATATAGAAAAAATTAAAGGAAATGAATATGATATTAGTTTTGGCAGAAAAACCTTCTGTGGGTAAGGATTTAGGAAGGGTATTAAATTGTAATAAATTAGGCAATGGCTTTGCTGAAGGAAATAAATATATAGTTACCTGGGCTTTGGGGCACTTGGTAACATTGGCTGACCCGGAAAGCTACGATTCAAAATATGCACGATGGGAGTTGGAGCATTTACCTATTATCCCTAAAACAATGAAAACAGAAGTAATAAAACAAACAAGAAAGCAGTTTAATATTGTAAAAAGTTTAATGCTTCGAAATGATGTAACAGAAATTGTGATTGCAACTGATGCAGGTAGAGAAGGTGAATTGGTTGCAAGATGGATTATAGAAAAAGCTGATGTTAAGAAGCCTTTAAAAAGACTTTGGATTTCATCGGTAACGGATAAAGCAATAAAAGATGGATTTAATAATTTAAAAGACGGTAGATTGTATGACAATCTTTACCATTCTGCTTTAGCTCGCTCTGAAGCAGATTGGATAGTTGGTATTAATGCTACTCGGGCATTAACATCAAAATACAATGCTCAACTTTCCTGCGGCAGAGTTCAGACACCTACTATTGCCATGATTGCAGCATTGGAAGATGAAATAAGAAATTTTAAACCTGTTATATATTATGGTATTGAGGCAACAGCAGGGGGTTTTAAATTTACATGGCATGATAAAAATAATGATACAAGGACATTTGATAATGAAAAATGTGAAAATATTATAAATAAAGTTAAAAACAAAAAACTAAAAATAGATAGTATAAACAGGAACAAAACATTAACATATGCACCTTTGTTGTATGACTTAACTGAATTACAGAGAGATGCAAATAATATTTATAATTTTTCAGCAAAGGAAACATTATCAATTATGCAAACTCTTTATGAACGTCACAAAGTATTAACATATCCAAGAACGGATTCGAGGTATCTGACTGATGACATTGTTGAAACATTAAAGGACAGAGTAAAGGCTGTAAGTGTAGGACCTTATTCTAAAATAGGATTTATTATAAGCTCAAATTCCATAAAAGCTAACAAAAATTTTGTTAATAATTCAAAGGTTTCAGACCACCACGCCATAATACCAACGGAACAAACTGTAATTTTAGGGGATCTGTCTGACAAAGAAAGAAAAATATACGATTTAGTGGTAAAAAGATTTTTAGCAGTTTTATCAAAACCCTTTGAATATGAAAAAATAACAATTGACGGTAACATTGGAAATGAAGAATTTTCATCAAAGGGTAAAATTACACTGTCAATGGGATGGAAGGAAGTATATGGAAATTATGAGGATGAAGAACTTGATGATTATCCCATTGATGAATTACAAAAGCTTAAACCCGGTAATGAATTATTTGTTTCTTCAATAAAGAAAACAATTGGGGAAACAAAGCCTCCGACTAGGTTTACAGAGGCAACCTTGCTGTCAGCAATGGAAAACCCCATAAAGTTTATGAAAAATGCTGATAAACAATTAAAAAAGACTATCGGTGAAAGCGGAGGCCTTGGAACAGTTGCAACAAGAGCAGATATAATTGACAAATTATTTAACAGCTTTGTTATTGAAAAGAAAGATAAATACATTTATACTACATCTAAAGGGAGACAATTGCTTACTTTATCTCCCGAGGATTTGAAATCACCTGTTTTGACTGCAGAATGGGAACAAAAATTAAATGAAATATCAAAATGCAATTTAAATAAAAATCAATTTATAAATGAAATGATTGATTACACAAAAAAAATCATTATAGAAATTAGAAACAGTGATAAAAAATACACTCATGACAATGAAACAAGAGAAAAATGTCCTGATTGTGGAAATTACCTTTTAGAAGTTAACGGTAAAAAAGGAACAATGTTAGTTTGTCAAAACAGAGAATGTGGATTTAGAAAAGGAGTTTCCCAAATCACGAATGCAAGATGCCCTAATTGTCACAAAAGATTGGAGCTTAAAGGTGAAGGTGAAGGGAAAATATTTGTATGCAAATGTGGTTTCAGAGAAAAGCTATCTGTATTTAATAAAAGAAAGCAAAATGAAAGCACTTCAATTTCTAAAAAAGAAACATCAAGATATTTGTTAAAACAAAATAAAAAAGAAGATGAAAATATTAATACTGCATTGGCAGATGCTTTAAAAAAATTAAAGCTTTAAAACTTACACAAAGGAGACCAACTATGTATTTTGCGTTTTTTGTACTTGCAGTTTATTTTATTTACTCAATGAGCAGAAGAAAAAAATTAGAAAAACAGGTTGAATTGTTTAACAAATTGTTATATGAACAAAAAAATCCCCAAAAATATATTGCTGTAATTGATGAACTTTTGTTAAAATTTCAGTCTGAAAATGAAAAAAATATAAATTACATTCAAAAAACTACCGGACTTTTGTATGCAGGAAAATTCGAGGAAGCTGTAAGTATTTTAAGTGATAGTGTAAAAAAAATTCCTCCCAATTGGCAGGCAGTATATTATCATAATATGCTGTTAAGCTTATATTTCAATGGAGATACAGAAAAAGCAAATGAAATTTTAAAAGAAAACAAAAGTACAATAGATTATTTTTATAAAAAAGATTATAACAAAGTAACAATTGAATTGATATATGCTGTTTCTGATTATTACAACAATAAAATATCAGAATGCAAAGAATTCTTTAATTTATTACATGAAGTTTCAAAAAATAATTACAGAATAGCCATGGGGTATTATTTTTCGGGTAAAATTATGGAAATTGAAGGAATAGACGGCAGTGAAGAATATTTTGAAAAAGCAAGAAATAACAGTAACGGTAACTTTATAGATTATTTATAGTTAGGTGAGATAATGAATATTATACAAAAGAATAATTCCATAATAATTAATGATATGAAGGATTTTAACACAACTCATATTTTTGACTGTGGGCAGTGCTTCAGATGGAATAAGGAAGAAGATGGCTCTTATACAGGAGTTGTAAAAAATAAGGTTATAAATGTTTTGCAAGAAGGAAGCACTGTTGTATTTAATAACATAAATACAGATGATTTTGAAAATATTATAAACAATTATTTTGATTTCGAGACGGATTATGGAGAAATTAAAAAAACGGTCAATACGGATGATATAATGGCTGAAGCAATAAAATTTGGTGAAGGTATAAGAATTTTAAATCAAGATGAATGGGAAATTATGATTTCATTTATGATTTCAGCTAACAACAGAATCCCCATGATTAAAAAGGTTATTGAAAATTTAAGTGTTAATTTTGGAGACTATATAGGTAATTATAAGGGGAAGGATTATTACAGTTTCCCAACAGCAGAAAGATTATCATCTGCTCCGGTTGAAAAAATTCTTGAATGTAAGGCAGGATTTAGAGCACCAAGAATTAAGGAAGCAGCAACAAGGTTTATAACTGAGAAGGATCAAGTTTACAATATTAAAAACATGAGCTACGATGAAGGATTAGCTTATCTTAAAACTTATACTGGAATTGGGGACAAGGTTGCTAACTGCATATTATTGTTTTCTATGAGACATTTTAATACATTTCCTGTTGATGTATGGATAAGAAGGGTAATGCAGGAACTATATGTAGATAAAAATACAAAAGACGCAGATATTAGAAAATTTGCAGAAAATAAATTCGGAAAATATTCGGGATTTGCACAGCAGTATTTATTTTTCTATGCTCGTGAAAATGGAATAGGCAAGTGATAAAAGATAATATGAATATTTAATTTTTGCATAGTATTTTTTTCTTTACAGAAAATAAGAAAGATTGCAAATTTATTAATAGGAGACATTTACTATGACAAATGGATGGAATTTAGAAAACAGTTATGCAAAATTACCTGAATTTTTTTATTCTAAAATAGATTTAAACAAAGTGGGTGCACCAAAATTAGTTATTTTGAATGAAAATTTAGTAGAGTATTTGGGATTGAATGCAGATGAACTTAAAAACAATGAAGGAGTATCTTGTCTTTCGGGAAACTCTGTGCCAAAAGGCTCCATACCTATTGCACAGGCTTATGCCGGACATCAATTCGGCTATTTCACTATGTTAGGTGACGGAAGGGCTCTGCTTATAGGAGAGCAAATTACACCTGCAGGCGAAAGATTTGATATCCAACTAAAGGGCTCGGGAAGAACTCCATATTCAAGGGGAGGAGATGGTAGAGCAGCACTTAAACCTATGCTTCGTGAATACATTATAAGTGAAGCAATGTATAATCTTAATGTTCCCACTACCAGAAGTTTGGCAGTTGTAACTACCGGTGAAATTGTATTAAGAGAAGATATACTTAAGGGCTCTATTTTAACTCGAGTTGCCAGCAGTCATATTCGTGTTGGAACATTTGCATATGCTTCAAATTATGGAAATGCAAATAATGTTAAACAATTAGCAGATTATACTATTAATAGGCATTTCAAAGAAATAGATAATGATGAAAATAAATATCTTCGCTTTTTGGAGGAAGTGGTTAAACGTCAAGCTTCATTAATTGCAAAATGGCAGTTGATCGGATTTATACATGGTGTTATGAACACTGACAATATGGCAATAAGTGGTGAAACAATTGACTATGGCCCCTGTGCTTTCATGGATACATATAATCCTCATACAGTTTTTAGCTCGATTGACACATATGGTCGTTATGCTTATAAAAATCAGCCTGAAATTGCTGTTTGGAACTTATCAAGATTTGCGGAAACACTTTTACCTCTTATTCATGAAAATCAGTATCAGGCAATTAAATTAGCCCAAGATGCAGTATCCGGGTTTTATGAATTGTATCATAATAATTGGATTGCAGGTATGCGCTCAAAATTAGGAATATTTAATGAAGAATCTGAAGATGAACAGTTGATTCAAGAACTTTTGAATTTAATGCACATAAATAACGAAGATTATACAAATACATTTATTAAATTAACATTTGGCAAAGAGGATGGGGCTATGTATGAGACCCATGAATTCAAGGATTGGCAAAATAAATGGCAAGTAAGATTAAAAAAACAAAATCAATCTCAAGAAGAAACCTTTGAATTAATGAAGATTAGCAATCCTGCTGTTATCCCCCGCAATCACAGGGTAGAAGAAGCATTATCAGCTGCGGATGAAAAAAATGACTACAGTGTAATGGAACAATTACTAAATGTTTTATCAAAACCATTTTCACATTCAGCTGCCCAGGCGGAATATTCTGAATTACCTCCGGCATCATTTTGTAAATACAAAACCTTTTGCGGGACATAGGAATTAAAAAATTAGAGCGGGACATAGGAATAAAAAATTAAATTGACAAAATTATTCATAAAGCTTATAATATTAATGTTGTCGGGGTGTAGCGAAGCTTGGTATCGCGCATGGTTCGGGACCATGAGGCCGAAGGTTCAAATCCTTTCACTCCGATTCATTAACAGCAGGGTGCCGGCAAAAAATTTGCCGGTTTTATTGTATGACCTTGGTCAACCGCATAGAATTCTTAATTTATACGGGCACAAGGAGCAAACAAATTGGGTGATTCTCTATGCCTAACACAATTTAGAAGCTCCCTGTGAATACCTTAGCTATTTAAGGAGAGCAATATGACTTCAGAAGATAGAAGATTACAAATTGAAGAAATTTTAAATAGTTTTACAGAACCCATTACTGCATCAACCCTTGCTAAAAAATTTTCTGTAAGCCGACAGGTAATAGTGGGAGATATTGCCCTTATGCGTGCAGGTGGTCTAAAAATTTCCGCAACTCCTCGGGGATATGTGATAGACAAAGAAGAAGATAGTGAATGTGTATTTACAATTGCATGCTGCCATGATGATGATAAAATGAAAACAGAATTATATGCAGTTGTGGATAACGGAGGAACAGTTCATGATGTTACCGTTGAACATCCCATTTATGGAGAAATTATGGGAGAGTTACATCTTAAATCAAGATATGATGTAGATTTATTTTTGCAAAAGGTATCACAAAATAAAGTTCAACCTTTAATGAGACTTACAGGAGGCATTCATCTTCACACAATTAAGTGTAAAGATGAAAAATCCAAAAAAAGAATAATTGAAATACTAAATAAAGAACAAATAACTTTATCCTAATGTAAATAAATCAAATTATTTGCAATATTAGTCAGCTAAAAAATATACTTGACAAATAAAGATTCTTATTCTATAATTTTGTCCAATGGTGTCAAGACACATGACAAGACAAATGTAAATGAAAGGATATAATTATGAATATAAATAGAAATAATAATCATTCAATGGTAATATCTGCACTGTTATGTGCAATCGGAATAGTAATACCCATAATATCACCACTTAAAATAACATTAGAGCCTGCATCATTTACTTTAGCAAGTCATGTGGCTGTGTTTGTGGCAATGTTTATATCTCCTGCAACAGCAGTGTTTGTTGCAGCGGGTACCGCAGCAGGTTTTTTATT
>CAZCTI010000070.1:0-10427 GCA_964501385.1 uncultured Clostridia bacterium | reverse complement strand
GAAATCTCTTTCATATTAAATCCTTAGAATGAATATTCTAGGGATTTTTTTGTGGTAAAGTGAATTTGTAAGGAGCAAATGATAAACATAAAAAAAAGAGCAGTATGGCTCCCCTGCTCATAATGTATAAATTTGATATTCAATTACAAGTTTTGAAGCAACTTAATTAGCTCTTCTAATTTTTTAGATAATGTCTTAGCAAGCTCAAAATCAGTGTTTTTTAAAGCTAATGCTATTTCTGTTTCTACGGATTTTTTCTTTTGTTCAATTTCTAAATAGTCTTTATCAAAATATTTGGCATAAATCATCTGTCTAAATTTTCGCATACTCATTTTTCTAATTGTTTTATCTTCAATCATTAAAACATAATCCATACAGTTTACTATAAAGTCGTAATCATGAGAAATCATTAAAATTGCACCGTTATAATTTTCTATTGCCTTTTCAAGTGCAATTTGTGCATAGGTGTCTAAATGACTTGTAGGTTCATCTAAAAGTAACAAGTTTGCTTTAATAGCTGCAACTTTAGCCAATTGCAGAATGTTTTTTTCTCCACCGGATAAAGATTCTATTTTTTGATTAATGAGTTTTTCGTTAAAACAATAATTTGAAAGATATGATTTAATCTCTTGATAAGTTTCAAATCCAACATCTGCAAACTCTTCAAGTATTGTATTAGACTCATTTAGTATTTCTCCTTGATTTTGAGATAAATAAGCAACTTTAATATCACCATTTATTTCAATGGAATCATGATCGTTTTTATATATGTCTTTCAATAAAGTTGTTTTACCTGTACCGTTTGGACCAATAAGAGCTACTTTATCAGTAGATTTAATCTCAAAATTAACATTTTCTAAAAGTATTTCATCAAAGGCAACACTATAATCATTAACTTTTAAAGCAATGGTTTCTCCGATTTTATTATCAGTAGCTAAACTGATATCTGGCTGCTTAATATCTACGAATGGCGTTTTTATCCTACGTTCCATTAATCTTTGTTGAATTTTAACTCTAGCTTTCAAGGCTCTTCCTTTAGATGCATCAGAAAGTTCAGTTGCAATAACTCTTAATTTATTGATTAAAATCTCATTTCTCTTGATTTCTTCATCATCATCAGCAGCAAGCTCTTGTAACTCAATTTTAGTTTGCAGTAATGAGAAGTTATAATCAATATATGTTCCATCGAATTCCTGGAGTTCCATGTTTTCAAGGTGTAAAATTTTGTTAAAACAATGATTCAATAGATATCTGTTGTGAGTAATAACTAAAATTGTTTCTTTGTGAGAATTAATTAGGTTTTTAAGCGAATTAATATTTTCAAAGTCTAAAAACACATCTGGTTCATCCATAATTATTAAGTCAGGACGATTAAGCATTTCCTTAATAACTTGAACAAGTTTAAATTCACCACCACTAAGCTCAGATATCATTAGACCCTTCTGATTACTTAAGTCTGCAAGATTTAGTTTTTTATTAATGTTGCTTTCAAATTCATCTCCTTTAATTGCATCAAATGCGTCTTGTGCTTTTTGGTACTTTTCTAGCAAAGTATCTATATCTGAAGATGTTTCCATTTCAGCAAAAATGGATGTTATTTCATTTTGTAAATTAATAAATTTCTCTCCTATATATTCAAAAACAGTAGTTTCTTTTGGTTTGTCTAGTTGTGAGAACTGACTTACATATCCAATTCGACAATTTGGGTCTATCTCTAACTTACCATCAAACATATGTTTCTCTGGATCCATAATTATATTTATCAGTGTGCTTTTTCCACTTCCACTTGTGCCTATAAAAGCACAATGCTGGCCATTTTCTAATGTAAATGAAATCTTATTATATAGATTTTTTTGTGGAAATGAGTAAGACAAGTTTTCAACTTTTATCATATTATTACCTTTCTTTATCACCTTAAAAGAGCTTATAAAAATAAGCTCTTCAATATATAATCTTCCCGATTGCAATTTTGTAATTTATTATTATGCAGTAATGACACTTTTTGTTTACCTTGTGTAGCATATCATTTTTTATGACTAAATTCAATCATTTCATATTAAAACTTTTCAGAAATGTACATGGGTTATATTGTATTATCCGAGTGACTATAAGCTTCTTTTATTAGAGAAAGTATGTCTGATGCCTAAAAATAAAGTCCGAAAAGCCTTGAAAATGCAAGGTTTCATAAAATAAAGTAAATCTGTATATTCGATTTATACCCTCGATATGGGTTCAAGGGAATATATCGAGGGTATATCTTAGGCAAAAATTAAGCCTGAAATTACAAACTATATGTATTCAATAAAGATTCTTTATTGATGAATAAAAAAAACAAATGGGAATAAAATCTTACAAAAATTAAATTCCTGTCAAAAACGTTTGTTAAACATATAACGAGTAATAAATAATTAAAAGCAGGTGATTATAATGCTACAAAACCCAGAAGGCTTAATTATGTACACCGTTAAGCAGGGAGATACTTTGCGACTAATAGCTCAACGTTTTCATACTACAATATATGCAATTACTGCTATGAATCCTGAAGTTCATCTAAACCCAATTTATATTGGACAGATAATTTATTTAAAACCCGGAAGGAGTTATAGCCCATTATCTAATTTTAAATCTATGTCTGTAAATGTTAAAACTATGGAGGAACTTAAGGAAGAATTTCGATTATTATGGGAACAACATGTAGAGTGGACAAGATTTGTTATTACAAGCATAGTTTTTGGATTACAAAACTTGGAAGCGGTTGCAAAACGTCTTCTCAAAAATCCGATTGATTTAGAAAATCTGTTTGTACCCTATTACGGTAATGAAAAAGCATCAAAATTAGCAGGACTTATGACAAGTCATTTAAATATTGCTGCACAACTTGTCAATGCAGCTAAAGCAGGCAATCAAGATTTAGCTTCAAAAACTGAAAGGGATTGGTATGATAATGCTGATGAAATTGCTAATTTTTTAGGAAGCATTAACCCATATTGGTCAGAGGATGAATGGAAAAGGATGCTGTACAAACATTTAGCATTGACAAAAGATGAAGCTGTTAATATGTTAAATAAGAAGTATTCTGAAGATATTTCAGTATACGATGAGATTGAAAAACAAGCATTGGCTATGGCCGATTTGATGTCAAATGGTATTATCAGACAATTCCCAAATAAATTTTTAAATTAAGGAGGTTAAATTAATTATTAAAAACTGTAGCAGTAATAACTTGCTTCAGTTTTCAAAGATATTGATGAAGAGTCTTCAATTAAGGGAGAAATTTTGTTTAAAATTTCGCTTTTTATGACATACTATAAAAAATATAGTTAAGGAGATTCAGCATGAGTGACAAATCTAAAAATTCTAAAGACAAATACAATATTCAGTGGGATATTAATTCGATAAATGCAAGCTCAACAACAGAATTAACGGGGTTAATCCCAAAAGGACCTGATTCGGATGAAGAATTGGAATATTATAATGAAATTCTGACATACAGACCTGAAAACACAGTTGCAGAGGGAAATGAAAAACTTATGAACCAGACATTACATGCAAGAAAAACAACAACAAATAATTTTAAGAACAAAAAAAGTTAGATAATTTACAATATGCAGCAAAAGCTCTGAACAAGGAAGATAATTTTTATTTACCCCTTAAATTTAGCGTTTAAGGGGTTTTTATTGTTGTATGGAAACTAAGAATATCTGACACAAATAAACATAATTTTAATATAATAAATAAACTATTAAATCCTGATGTAAAAATTAATGGGATCATATAGATTTATAAAATAAATGGAGGTATAAATGAATCACTTACCTGAGTCAGAAATGGTACTTATACCGGGAGGGACTTTAATTACCAATACGCCAGAGGAAGGGCGTGCACTGGCAATGTTAATTGCAAGGCATACCATTCACAACATTCAGCCGGATTTGGATATTCTCCAATTCGGACGCAAAATATATAGCGTTAATCCTGACAGTTTAATTGCGGCAAGCCAAGTGGTTGCAACAGAATTTCAAACAATAGCTACAGCAAACAATTATTGGAGACAAAATTATTATTATAGATAGAATATGTAAATGAACCGACCTGTATCTTTGTTTTTTCTGAACTTGAGCAACAGTTTAAATACTTTTTTTGAGCAACAGTTTAAATATTTTAATTGTAAATAAACATTGAAAATGATAAAATATATTGAATTTATGCAGAGTTAGAAATAAAAAGAATATATTTAAGCTTGAGGTGACATTTATGTATACAATGGATGAATTAAAGAAATTTTGCTTTAGTTGTCATAAATGCAGACTGGCTGAAACAAGGAAAAATGTAGTATTTGGTGAAGGAAATGAAAACGCTGACATAATGTTTGTAGGAGAAGGTCCGGGATATAACGAGGATATTCAGGGAAGACCTTTTGTAGGAAGAGCAGGAATGTTGCTTGATAAAATGATTGAAGCAATAGGCTATAAACGAAATGATGTATATATAGCTAATGTGGTAAAATGCAGACCGCCTGAAAACAGAAATCCGCTTGAGGATGAAAGTGTAGCATGCTTGGATTATTTAAGATGGCAAGTCAAGTTGATTAAACCAAAAATTATTGTATGCCTTGGAGCAGTATCTGCTAAAAATCTCATAAGTCCGGATTTCAGTATCAGCAGACAAAGGGGACAGTTTGTAAAAAAGGGAGATATTTATTTTATGCCAACATATCATCCGTCATATTTGTTAAGAAATGAATTAGCCAAGAAGGATTCATGGACTGATTTTAAATATATTGCTTCTAAAATTGAGGAAATACAAAAAAATAATTGATTAAGAATATACACACTCCAAGAATATCTTATATTTAGTGGTTAAAAACAACTTTAAAATACTTTATGTACTGAAAAATCATATACATTCAATTATGATTTTATGGGTTGTGGTTTTATACAAAAAAACGATGGGCTATAATCGTAGTCCATCGTTGCTATAATAAAATTTTTACTTAAGATACTTTTGGGAAAGGGCTATCAGGATCTGTAGGCAGTGAAGGTGTTTGTTTTTGTAAATAAAGTAGAATTAATTCCTCTAATTCTATAGATTGATTTAATAAGCCTCTTGTTCCAAAAAGAACATTGAATTCAAAAATATAATAATGACCATCCACTTCTGCAATATCAAAGCCTGCATGATTGATATCTAATTCTTTTGCTACTTTATCAACAAGAGCCAATGCTTCCTGTGGGATGTTATCATAAGAAATAGTTCCACCTTGAGCAACATTATTTTTAAAGCTATTTTCTCCTCCAATTCTCCAATATGAAGCTATAACTTCATCTCCCAAGTAGATGATGCGCATATCCCTATCTATTGGAAGCTTTTCTTGTATATATAAGATATCATTTGTATCACAATAAGAACGAAATTGCTTTTTATCTTCAATTAAATAAACTCCATATCCCATTGAACTTTTAATTTCTTTAGCTATAAAAGGAAAAGAAAACATATCCAAAACATATTCTTGATTAATAGGAGTATTGCTTAATATTTCTGTATAAGGTATATTTTGTGGACATACAGTCATGAATGCTCTTGTCATTTCTATTTTGTTATGGCCTAGATGGTAGGTACTTATATTAGGGAAAATTTTTTTCTTTAGACCATAAACAAGAGAATTTATCTGCCAGTATTCAGGATATAATATCCAATCTGCTTCTTTTATCTTATCTTTTTCTTTAAAAAAATGTTCAGGTTTAATATAACATGCTTCTTGAATATTAAGAGTTTTAAAAGCATTAAAGCTAACTAATTTCATATTTTTGTCCCACTCTCAAGTAAAATTAAAATGCAAATAATTTAGAATTATACTCAGAAATTAAAAAAAAGTCAATAAATTTTTATAATCACAGTATCGTGCTGAAGTACTCTCCGGGATTATACACCAGTGTAAACTGTAACAAATCGGTATATATCAAGCTGATGTTCGCTTTGAATCTTTGGTACCGGATATTATATTTGAAAAATATCATAATTGTATAAATTGAGAACATTTACAGAATTCTAAAGGATTGCTACAACAGCTATCCTTTAGTTCATTTTAATAGGCCTTCTTAAGTTAAAGCTTTTATCTGCAAACGACACCAGTTTAGGGCATTTGCTTGAATGAATTCAATTTGGAATGCATTATCAATAATAGTGTGATATAATAAGCTAAAGTTTAGAGTACCAATATCGCAGGAGGAAAAACAATGATTATTGTTAGTAAGGGAAATATTATTTTTAGTTTTAGGCCTGAGGAAGCCCCTGCTGCTTATGCCAACAGTGGAGATATTGTAAAGTTTTGTTGTCTGGATTGCTATTGCGAGCAGTTTAAAGTAGAAACTGATTTTAGAAATATAAATATGGGTCACAACAACCCTGCAACAGGTCCATTGTATGTAAAGGGTGCTGAGCCCGGCGATGTTCTTCGTATAGAGATAAAAGCCATTGATCTTGAGAAAGAAGGAACTATGTTTGTCCGTACCGGCTCAGGTATTTATGATATAGATGGCTATCATTGTCGTAAATTTTCCATAGAGGATGGCAAAATTAAATTTTATAATGAAATCACTATTCCAATTCGTCCTATGATTGGTGTAATCGGCACTGCTCCTAATAACAAGAATATAAGAACAACGGTTCCAGATGAACATGGTGGCAACTTAGATATAAAAGACTTAGGGGAAGGAGCTTTATTATATCTGCCGGTTAATGTTCCAGGTGCATTGCTTTCCATGGGTGATTTACATGCAGTTCAAGGAGATGGGGAAACAGTTATTTGTGCTTTGGAGATGAGTGGAGAAGTAACGGTAAAAGTTGATGTTTTAAAGAATCGAAATGATATTCCTACTCCATTCATAGTAACAGAAGACAATTATATCACGACAGCAGCAGACCCTTCTCTTGATAATTGCAGTGTAGCAGCAGCAAAAAAGATGCACAGATTTTTACGGGAGCATTCAGTTTTAAATGATGCTCAGAGTGGAATGCTTCTTTCACTTGCCGGCAACCTTCGTATTAGCCAAGTAGTAAATCCATCGAAAGGATGTATAATGGAATTTCCTATCGGTTTGGCAAAAGAGAAATTTGAAAAGTAATGCATAGTTTTAGAGTATTAATCTATAAATAAAGTTTCGCATCGTGTGCTGACAAATAAAAAATAAAAGGATAAATTAATGATTACATTAAAAGAAATAACTAAAGAGAATTTTTGGGACGCCGTAAGTATTGAAGTAGCCCCGGAGCAAGTTGATTTTGTAACATCAAATGCAGTTTCTATCGCACAGTCTAAAGTTCAGCCGGAGTGCATCCCCTTGGCTGTTTATGACGATGATTTGATGGTTGGATTTGTTATGTATTGTATCGATGAGGACGATGGAGAATATTGGATTTATAGAATGATGGTTGATAAGAATTATCAATTAAAAGGGTATGGCAAAAAATCTATGTTGTTATTATTGGAAAAAATAAAAGAAGATAAAAGTCGCAGCAAAATATTCCTTGGAGTACATAGAGAAAGTGAAGCCGCTATAAAGTTATATGAAAGCTTTGGCTTTGAATTTAATGGACAGATTTTTGGCAGCGAACATATAATGAGGTTAGATTACTAAGACTGAATGTTACCGACATATAATAATAATTAATAATAAAGGATACATTTGGAAATAGGTTCAGTTATTGAAGAATGGTGACAATTATGAGAATAAACAATTTTATCAGTTCCACAGGACTTTGTTCCAGAAGACAAGCCGACGAATTAATAAAACAAGGAAAGGTAAGAATTAACAATAATATAGCTACAATTGGGCAGACAGTAGATCAAGATGACAAGGTAGAGATAAATGGCAAACTGCTAAAGCAAAAAAATAAATATGTATATATTGCCTTAAATAAGCCAAGGGGCATTACTTGTACCACTGAGCGACATATAAAAGGAAATATCATTGATTTTGTAAATCATCCTGAACGTATTTTTCCAATAGGAAGATTAGATAAGGACTCTGAGGGGTTAATCCTTCTTACAAATGATGGAAGTATCGTTAATAAAATCCTAAGGAAAGAAAACGACCATGAAAAGGATTATATTGTAACAGTAAATAAAACCATTAATCCCTCCTTTATCGAGGGTATGTCAAATGGGGTAAGAATTTATAATCCTGTCAAGAATGAATATACTGTGACAAATCATTGCAAGATAGAAATAATAAATGCAAAATCATTTAAAATCACTCTTACACAAGGTCTAAATCGGCAAATAAGAAGGATGTGTGATAGTTTTGGCTACAATGTAGTAAAACTTAAACGTATTCGCATTATGAATATCAAATTAAACAATTTACCAACAGGAAAATGGAGAAATTTAACGGAAGAAGAGGTAAGGAGTTTAAATCTATAATTTAAAATAATAACCGCCCTCCAACCATTCTGCTATATCGGTAATTAATGCTTGATGCTCATTGTAATCATAGATAATAATTATGTGTTTTTTAATTTTTTCAATATGGATGCCATTAGAAAAATAAATATTAGAAGTAATGCAAAAACTATTTATGAAAGGTTTAATAATTATATGATACTTATAATTGATGATAATAAAGATTTAGCTAACATATTTTGTGAACTTCTTAATATGGTAGGATATGAGACAATCGTTGCTTATAGCGGTAAGGAAGGCATAGCTAAAGCAAAAGAGAATAAGCTTGAAGCAATACTATGTGATATTGGAATGGCAGACATGAATGGTTATGATGTAGCTAAGTATATACGCAGCGATGATGAATTAAAGGATGTATATATGATTGCAGTATCCGGGTATTCTAACCCAAATAATTTGAAACTCTCATTAAAAGCCGGATTTAATAAACACCTTAACAAACCCGTAACTATAGATGCATTAAAAACAATACTGGACGATATATTAAACAAATAGGTTGAAGAAACAGGTTGTCCGGTCAGTATATTGGAAAGGTAACAGATTATGAAGCAGAATAAATCAGAATTAATACAAAAAGGGGATATGTACAAGGTATTGCTAAGTTTATCAATCCCCATTATGATTAACAGCATAATACAGACATTATATAATTTGGTAGATGGAATTTGGGTTAGTAAAATTTCTTCAGTTCACTTTGCAGCTACCTCTTTTGTTTGGCCAATAAATTTTCTTTTCATTGCATTAGGAATAGGCCTCTCCGTGGCAGGAACCTCACTTCTTTCTCAATTGTTGGGAGCTTGCAAATATAAAGAAGCTAAGGAATACACTTCTCAATTGATGGTGGCATCATTTTTATTATCAATCATATTTGTGGTAGTAGGTTTTATCACAAGTCCATATATAATAAAGCTCATGGGTGGTGAAGGTGACTTTGCTGACTATGCAAACACTTACCTTAGAATATCATTTATTGACTTACCATTTATGTTTTTATATTTCAATATAAATTCTATAATGAATGCACAAGGTAACACAGTAATTCCAACAATATTAAGTGCAGTTTCTGCTTTGCTAAATGTGGTATTAGACCCGATTTTTATATTTACATTTGATATGGGTATTGCAGGTGCAGCATGGGCAACGGTATTGTCAAGAGTTGTATTGGCATTATTGGGTGTTAAGATTATATTTATGGGAGACAATGATTTAAAACCTGAATTTAGGAGATTTAAATTTGATAAAAATATACTTAAGGAAATCCTGCGAGTAGGTTTGCCTGCATCTATAGGACAGACAGGTGCCTCTATTGGATTTATGGTTCTGAATGGATTTATAGTATCTTACGGTACTGCTACATTGGCTGCTTTTGGCATGGTAAACAGAGTAACTAATTTAGTAATGCAGCCTGCCATGGGAGTTGGAGCAGCTCTTACGGCAGTTGTAGGCCAAAATTTGGGGGCAGGACAACTTGATAGGGCAACAGAAAGCTTTATTAAAGCCTCAAAGATTGCATTAAATATTGGAATTATTGGTGGAGCATTTATATTTATTTTCAACAAACAAATGGTTAATTTCTTTATTCAATCAAAGGATGAGCCTGAAGTGATTATTCAAAGTGTAAACTATATGAAGTATGTTGCATTTTCAATGCCACTGATGGGGATGTTCAGTGTTTTTCAAGGAATATTTCAAGGTTCAGGCAACACCAAATATTCAATGGCTATGGAGGTAGGAAGACTTTGGATTGTAAGGCTTCCAATGATATTAATATTTAAAAATTTTTCTGATTTTGGACCATCTGGTATATGGTTTTCAATGAGCTTCAGCAATTTGATAGTATGCCTTTATGGTTTATGGGTATATAAAACTCATGGATGGAAGAGAAAGACAAAAGACTCAATAATAGTGAGCTAATTTTAGATAGAACCAATAAAAATAAGATCGAAACCGGTCTTATTTTTTAGTT
>CAZCTI010000069.1:0-10440 GCA_964501385.1 uncultured Clostridia bacterium | reverse complement strand
GAATGTCACCTTAATGAGTACATATAAAGAGGTATAACATGAATATAAATTGGTATCCGGGGCATATGAAAAAAACAAAGGATTTGCTTCAAGAAAATATTAAATTAGTTAATTTAATAATTGAAGTAGTTGATGCAAGAATTCCTTACAGCAGCAAAAATCCTGATTTTGACCAATTGTTCAGAGATAAAAAAAGGCTCATTGTATTGAATAAATACGACTTATCAGACCCAAACATGAATAAATTATGGGAAGATTACTATAAAAGTAAGGGTTGGTCAGTTGTTCTTTATAATTCTACAAATAATAAGGAGCTTCGAAAATTAAACAATGCTATTGAAGAAGCAACAAAAGAAATAGTTGAAAGATACAAAAAAAGAGGTTTGTTAAATAAAACAATTAAAGCAATGATTGTTGGAATACCTAATGTAGGCAAATCAACACTCATAAATTCATTGGCTAAGAAGAAAAGTACAAAGACAGGAAATATGCCGGGTGTTACAAAGGGTAAACAGTGGATACACTTAGCAGGTAACATTGACCTTTTAGATACTCCGGGTATTTTGTGGCCTAAATTTGATGATGAAAAAAGTGCTTTAAACCTTGCATTTACCGGTGCAATAAAAGATCAAGTATTGGTGTTGGAGGAAATTGCACTTAAATTTGTTGAAAGAATGAAGCTGTTGGGAAAAGAAAATGCAATACTTGAAAAATACGACATAGAAGCAGGGGAAAAAGCATTAGATATTTTAGACAATATAGCCTATAAAAAAGGCTTTTTAATAAATAAGACAGACATAGATTACTTAAGGGTTGCAAATCTTTTATTCAACGACTTTAGAGCTGGCAAATTAGGCAATATCACGTTGGAAAAGCCTGAATAATCCCAACGTAGTGTCATTCTGAGGGCTTTAGCCCGAAGAATCCCATCTTTTAAGACGTGAGATCCTTCGCTTACGCTCAGGATGACAAAAATATAAGGAGAAATACTACTATGCTTAAACTTGAACAACAACTTTGGGACAAGGGTTATAATTATATAGCATGCATTGATGAAGTAGGCAGAGGCTGCTTGGCAGGCAGTGTTGTAACTTGTGCAATTATAATGCCCAAAGGTTTATTAATAGATGGAGTAAATGATTCTAAAAAGCTTACAGCAAAAAAAAGAGATGAATTGTTTGATGTTATAATTAATTCTGCATTGGCATTTGGAATAGGTGAATTAGACTGTAAAAAGATAGATGAAGTAAATATAAAAAATGCAACAAAGCTTGCAATGGTACAAGCTATTGAAAATTTAAAAGACAAAGATGGGAAAAAGTTATTTCCGGATTATGTAATAACAGATGCTGAAAAACTTAATATATCCATACCACAATCAAATATAATTCACGGAGATGCAAATTGTCACGGAATTGCAGCAGCATCAATAATTGCAAAAGTAACTCGTGACCGCCAAATGGAACAATTACACAGACTATACCCTGAATATAAATTTTATAAAAATAAAGGTTACGGTACCAAGGAACACATTGAAGCTTTGCTTGAGTATGGCCCAACTGAAATACATAGAAATACATTTATTAAAAAAATACTTGACAGAAACCAACAACTCAAAATCCGGGACGATTCTTTTTGATAGAATTCGTGAAAATAACGAAGGCATTATTTATTAATGTCTTTTTTTTATTCAATATTTCAATAAAAAATTATCGTAAAACAATAAATAATTGTTGACATACATAAAATTACTGTTATAATTAAATTACAATAATATTCTTTGGAGGATTATATGTATCAGAAAAGTATTGTTCATTATATGACCAAAATTTGTGTGGATATTTTGTTTTATGTTGCAATATTGTCTTGTATGCTTATTCCATTTTCATCGTCTTGGTTGTTTCGTTATTTTGGAATTATAGAAGCAGCAGCATTATTTATTAAAGCTATATTATTAGCTTCAGGTATTTCATGTGTTTATATTTTGTGGCAGCTAAAGGTAATATTTAAAACTTTGATGGAAGGCAATCCTTTTATTCATGCCAATGTTAGCGGTTTAAGAAAAATTGCTTTGTCTTGTTTGGTTATTTCATTTATTTATATTGTAAAGATGATTGTAATGCCTACTATTTCAACAATTGTCATAGTCGTTATATTTATTGTTGCATGCTTATTGTGTTTAACACTGAAAGACTTGTTTAAGCAATCTATTTATTATAAAGACGAAAATGATTTAACGGTGTAGGAGGTGTATTATGGCTATAATTATACAGCTTGATGTTATGATGGCTAAAAGAAAAATCGGTCTAATGGAATTGGCTGAAAAAATTAATATAACACCTGCTAATCTGTCAATATTAAAAAACAACAAAGCAAAGGCTATCAGGCTTTCAACCTTGGAAGAAATATGCAAGGCTTTAGATTGTCAGCCGGGGGATATTATTGAATATGTGGAGGATAAAAATGGACAGTAAAATTAAAACAAAATTATCACTTTACGGAATTATTTCTGCTATAGCTTTTATGTATTTAATATTAAATAATGGATTAGGACTAAGTGTTCCCGTATTCTTTATAATTCAATTTATAGTTTTATTTTTTATTACAAAAAATAATGAAGAAGTTAATGTTAAAGGTTTGCTGATGATGGTTCCCATATTTATCATATCGTTGCACAATTTCATAAGTGCAAGCTATATTCCTACGAACTTTTTAGCAGTAATATTTTTGTACAGTGTTATGTTTTTATTGTTAGGAAGCAAATTAAAACTATTAAAATTAAATATAATAGGTATTATAAAAGTTATTGTAAATATTTTCGAGCCTATTGTTAATTTTATAGTCCCTTTTAAGTGGATAGCTGAAAGGTCTAAAGACAAAGAAAAAAATATTCTTGCAAAAAGAATATTAATAGGTATTTTAATATCTATACCCGCTGTTATGTTTCTTGTAATGATGTTGTCATCTGCTGATTTAATTTTTTATAATAGCTTTATAGTATTTAATAATTGGTTTAAAAAACTATTTGATTTTATTAATTTTTATAAATTAATAGTAGGTACATTAACAGGGCTGTACTTGTTTGGCCATTTATATTCTGTATACACAAAGGAATCATTGGTAAATATGGTTACAGATAATGATACTCCAAAAAGGATTAAAGGAGATATAATTGTTCTAAACATATTTTTAGTATCAATATTATTTGTATATACAATTTTTATAGCAATACAGTTTAAATATTTGTTTTCAGGTGGAATTCTTCCTAATGGTCTTAATTATTCTGAATATGCAAGACGAGGATTCTTTGAATTAGTGTTTTTAAGCGTATTAAACATAGCATTAATATTACTGACTACATATTTATTAAATGAAAAAATATATGAAGATAAAAATAAATGGGCTATATTTGCTAAGCTTATGCTTGTTTATCTTTGTGTGATAACTGGAATATTACTCGTTTCTTCTTATTACAGAATGTCTCTTTACGACAGTACTTACGGTTTTACAAGATTAAGAGTATTGGTTTATATATTCTTAGTATTTGAAGCAGCAGGTTTGATAGCAACTTTTGCTTATATTATAAAGCATAATTTTAATATATTTACTGTATATGCTGCCATTGGACTCGTATTTTATTTAACTTTGAATGTTGTAAATATTGATAAAATAATTGCAAAAAGAAATATAGATATGTATTTAAGCGGGCAAGCAGAAGATATTGATATAGATTATTTAATGACTTTGTCACCGGATGCATTGCCGCAAATAATGCGTCTTACTGACAGTAATGTTCAGGTGATGACAAGAATTAAAACTATTAATTACCTTAAAGATATCAGTGAAATTTACAATAACAAGGAAAATAACTGGCGAAGCTATAATTTGATAATCGAAAGAAATAAGGATTTATTGGAAGCAAATAAAGATAAATGGCAGTATTAGTAGGCAGGTATTGTATGAAGATAAAGGGGAGTGAGAGAAATTAAAAGAAAAGTAAGCTTAGTATTATTACGAATCTATGATTTATTATTAGCATTAGTTTTTATTTGGACAGGAGTATTGATGGTAAGATCAAACTATGGGATATTTGCAGAAGGATTTCCAAAGGAATTCTCTGATGTTCTTCCTTTTACCAGTTGGGTTGTACCTGGAGTTATTTTCATTATAGTATTTGGGGTAGGTAATATAATTGCGTTCATTTATAGTTTTATAAAAGAGGACGCACACAAATTATCTTTGATTATGGGGTGCTTTACTTTGTTTTCTGTTATAATGCAAATAATAATTATAGGTGAACGGTTTTTAGCAACAGATCAGTTTTTAACTCTAAGCATAATTCAAATAGCACTCAGCATAGTACTTGGTAGGTATTAAAAATTAAATTGATTTCTATTGTTATAAAGTGTTTTATATCCAAAGTTTAATGTACAAAATACTGTCAAGCACACGGAGGTGCAAATTGCTATCATAATCGCAATTTGATACATAATCGCAGTTGTTGGCAGAGTGCCTGATAAAATTTGTCCTGTCATCATCCCGGGCAAAGATACTATTCCCATGCCAAGCATTGAATTCAATGTTGGAAGCAGGGCGGTTTCTAACGCGTTATTTACATAAGGAAGAAGAATTTTCTTAGGGGTTGAGCCTAAGTTTAGAAGTGCTTCAATTTTTGGCCTTTGACTTTTAATGTTTTCTGTAAATGTTTTAAGAGCTAATGTAACACCGGTCATTGAATTACCGATAATCATTCCTGCTATGGGAATTGTATATTGAGGGTTAAAAACACTTTCGCCAACTACTATGTAAACAAAATAAATAAGTACTGAAATTCCTGAAAAAGTCAGAGATAATGCTACTGCTAATTTGAAATTGTTGTTTAAATCTTTATTTTTAGATAAAACTCTTCTGATAGAAAATAAAACCATGGCTGTTATATATAATACAACAAACCAGGGGTGAGGATTTTCAAATATGTAAGTTAGAATAAGTCCGGCTAAAATTAACTGTACTGTCATTCGTATGCTTGCTATTATAAGAAGCTTTGTCTGGTTAACTTTAGATTTTTTCATTACTGCAAGTACTACAAGCAATAAAAGGTAAATCAAACTGAATTGAAAAATATTTAATTTAACTATTCCTTGCAACTTCATCACCTCCAATGTTAATAACATGGTCTGCAAATTTTTCGGTAATATTTCCATCGTGGCTTACTACAATTATGGTTATTTCATTTTCTTTGCAGTAATCAATAATATTTTTAATGACATCATTACTGTTTTGTTTATCAAGAGCAGATGTTGGTTCATCAAGCATCAGTATTTTCGGTTTTAATGATAAGAATATGGCTATGTAAATTCTTTGTCTTTCTCCACCTGACATTGTTGTACAATCATTATCCAATGAAAAGGGCACATTGCACAAATCAAGAAAATATTTCATTTTTTCTTCAGAAGGATGTGCTAAGTCTCTGTAATCGTAAAATTGCCTGAAGTTTTCTTTAATAGATGTATCAAATAAATAAACAGATTGGCTGATTAGCAATACTTCCTGTCTTAGTGCTATAGTATCCATTTCATTAATATCATTTTCTGAATAAAATATTTTTCCACTGCTTGGATTAAGTGTGCCGTTAAACAATCTTAGCAGCGTTGACTTGCCTGTCCCGCTTTTTCCAACAATGAAATTAGCCTTGTTTTTAACTATTTGAATATTTTTATATTCAATGGTTCCATTAAATGACAAATCTTTTGTTTCAATAATAAAATTGTCCAATTTATTTCTCCTAAATTATTTTAATTATAGAATATATGTTTTGTAGGTTAATGTCAATAATATAAGTATCTGTTAACGAAAGTTCAAACTTTATATTAGCAATATGGTGTTTGACATAGTATTTTCATAATGTTAAAATTAGACACAATGAGGAGGTAACCTGATGGATAGAAAGATTGGAATTATTGCTAACAGCAATGAACTTAAAGAAGCAATAGAAAGTTTTTATGCTGAAGATATAAAAAGCGGAAATATTATTATTGACATTCTTGACCCTGAAAGAATAAGCGAACAAGGAGCAGAGCTTGAAAGAAAAGGTGCTAAGGCGATAATTGCAAGAAGCGGCGGTTACCATTATACATTAGGAAAGGTTAGTGTACCTGTAATAAATTTAAAAATTTATACTCAAGATATTTTGTATGCAATAATGGATGCTGAAAAATTTAAAAAGAAGATGGTACTTGTTTTATCAATTTATGATGAATTCAACTATTCTGAATGGAAAAAACTTATTCCAACAGATTTAATAATGGAAGTATACCAAGAAGCCGAAGAAATAGAAGGAGTAGTTTCTAAATACAAAGAAATTTATGACCAAGTTGTTATAATTGGTGGAGGTTTCCCTTGTTCTTATGCAAAAAGTTTTAATATGGATTATGTAAATATAATTTCAAGAGAAGAAACTATTCGTGCAACAGTTTCGAGGGCTTGGCAGATAGTTGACAATATATATGAACAAAGATTTAATAACAGCATTTTGAGAAATGTGTTAGACCATGTTCATGATGCAGTTGTAGCTGTTGATAAAGAAGGAAATATAATATTTTTTAATGAAAGAGCAGAAAAACTATTTAAAAAGAATAAAGCTGATATAATAAATAAGAAGCTTAAAAATATTTTTCCGGATTTAAGATTCATATGCGATGCTTTGGATAATAATCGAAGGCTCAAGGATGAAATAGTCCGCATAAAAGATGTTACAGCAACTGCCAATATAAGCCCCATAGCAGTTGACGGACAAATTGAAGGGGTATTGTGCACATTTCAGGATATTACTCAACTTCAAGGTCTTGAAAAGAAAGTGAGACTTGAAATGAATAAAAAGGGACTTACTGCCAAGTATAATTTCACTGATGTATTTACTCAGAATTCTCTTATGATAAAGACTTTAGAAAAGGCTGTAAAGATTGGAAAATCAGATAGCAGTGTAATTATATATGGTGAGAGCGGTACAGGAAAAGAATTGATCTCTCAAGGTATTCATAATATAAGTAAAAGGAAAGGAGCTCCCTTTGTAGCTGTTAACTGTGCAGCTCTTACGGAAAGCCTCTTAGAAAGTGAATTGTTTGGTTACGAAGAAGGTTCTTTTACGGGAGCCAGAAAGGGTGGTAAGCCGGGGCTGTTTGAACTTGCCCATGGAGGAACTATTTTCTTAGATGAAATTAATTCTATTTCAATAAATCTTCAGACAAAGCTTTTAAGAGTATTGGAAGAAAAAGAGGTAATGCGGATTGGTTCTGATTATGTAATACCCTTAGATGTAAGGGTTTTAGCGGCTGCAAACGAAAATTTGAAGGATAAAATAATTGAGGGAAGCTTTAGGAAAGATTTATTTTATAGACTAAGTGTTTTGTCTTTAACTATTCCTCCTCTTAGAAAGAGAAAGGATGATATTATTCCTTTGTTTAAAAATTTCTTATCGTTTTTTTCGAAAGACAATCAAATACCTGTATTAAACAGTGATTTAGAGAAACAACTTATAAATTATTCTTGGCCGGGAAATGTAAGAGAACTAAGAAATGCAGCAGAAAGATATGTACTACTTGGTGAATTGAATTTTGAAGAACCACAAAATACGGATAAGAACGAACAGCAATTTAAAGAAGAAATTACAAACAATAATGAAATTATTGATTTTTCTCTTAATTTAAAGGATATTAATAGTTTTGTGGAACAGAAGGTTATTGAAATGCTTGAAAAACAAGGTATGAGTAAAAATGATATTGCAAAGGTCTTAGGTATAAGCAGAGCAACCTTGTGGCAAAAAACAAAAAAAGAAGATTTGTCTTAAAAACAAAACAATGTTTAAATTTTTAAACATAAAGATAATAAAACTGCAGCTTAAGAAAAATAGGCTATAGTTTTTTTATTGTGTAATTATCAATGTTTAGTATGTTTAAAATATTTTTTAAAATGTTGGCACGGTTATTGCTTTGATAATGTTTATGTATATTTTATGTTTAATATATTTAAGAAGAAATGCCAAAATCATATACTGATTTATTAAGGCAGTCATATTAGTAAGGAGGAAAACATGAAAAAATTAATGACAGGTAACGAAGCAATTGCCAGAGGAGCCTATGAAGCAGGTGTAAGATATGCATCTGCATATCCTGGAACGCCAAGTACTGAAATATTAGAAAATACAGCTTTATACAAGGACAATATATTAGCAGAATGGGCTAATAACGAAAAGGTTGCCTTAGAAGCAGCAATTGGTGCTTCTATGGCAGGAGCAAGAGCTTTGGCTGCCATGAAACACGTTGGTGTTAACGTTGCTGCAGACCCCTTGTTTACATTTGCTTACACAGGTGTATACGGTGGTTTGGTGTTGGTTTCAGCTGATGAACCCGGACAACATTCTTCACAAAATGAACAAGATAACCGTAATTATGCAAAAGCTGCTAAAATTCCTATGTTAGAGCCTTCTGATGCACAAGAATCAAAAGAATTTACTAAATTAGCTTTTGAATTAAGCGAAAAATATGATGCACCGGTACTTCTGCGTATGACTACAAGAGTATGTCACTCAAAGGGTATTGTTGAATGCAATGATAGAGAAGAAAGAGAAATTATACCATATAAAAAAGATATTAATAAATTTGTTGTTGTTCCTGCAGTTGCAAGAAAGCTAAGAGTTAAGGTTGAAGAAAGACAGAAGAAATTACTTGAATTTTCAAACACAACTGAATTGAACTTTATTGAATGGAATGATACAAAGGTTGGAGTTATAGCATCAGGAGTATGTTACAGCTATGCTAAAGAAGTTTTTGGCGATTCAGTATCATATTTAAAAATAGGATTTTCTCAGCCACTTCCAACAGAAAAAATTAAAGAATTCTGTTCAAAGGTTGATAAAGTTTATGTAATAGAAGAAAATGACCCATATATAGAAGAACAAGTAAAAGTATTAGGGTTTAATTGTTTTGGAAAAGATGTTTTTCCTCCATACGGAGAAATGCTTCCTGAAGTAATCAGAAAATCAGTAAATGGAGAAATATTGCCTACTTTAAATTATGATGAAAAAGAAGTAGTGCCAAGACCACCGGTATTATGTGCAGGTTGTCCTCATAGAGGATTTTTCTATCAGTTAGGAAGAAGAAAAAATGTAATGGTATCAGGTGATATAGGCTGTTATTCACTGGCATTTGCTGATCCATACAATGCAATGGACCAAAATATTTGTATGGGTGCAAGTATAAGCGTTGGTCACGGAGCTCAAAAAGTATTTGATATGGTAAATGACAATAAAATGAGAGTTGTATCTGTTCTTGGTGATTCAACATTCTTCCATACTGGAATTAACTCACTTATCAATGTTGCATACAACAAATCAAACACTGTAAATGTTATATTGGACAATCGTATAACTGGTATGACAGGTCATCAGGAAAACCCAGGCTCGGGTTATACATTGCAGGGTGAAAAAACAGATGAATTAGATATTGAAGCAATAGTAAAAGCATTAGGATTCAAAAATGTTGTAGTTATAAATCCAAATGATTTAACAGCTGTTAAAAATGCATTAGATTGGGCTTTATCAATGGATGAACCATCAGTTATTATTACAAGATGGCCATGTGCATTGAAAAAATTCTCACCTGAAGACAAGGAAGAATTTAAAGGTGCATTTACAGAGAAATTTGCTATAGACCAAGACAAATGTATAGGATGTAAGGCATGTAACAGAACAGGATGTCCTGCAATTTCTTATGATAAGGAAACAAAAAAATCTATAATAGATTACAATGCATGCGTAGGCTGTACAGTGTGTGCACAGGTTTGTCCTGTTAAAGCAATAGGAAAGGTGGAAAAATAAATGACAAAAAGTATATTATTAGTTGGTGTAGGCGGCCAAGGAACAATTACAGCCAGCAAACTTTTGACAACCGGTCTTATGGAAGCAGGCTACGATGTAAAAATGAGTGAAATTCACGGCATGAGTCAAAGAGGAGGTTCAGTTTCTTCACAAGTAAGATATGGAGAAAAAGTAGAATCACCTGTAATTGAACTTGGTAGTGCAGATATATTAATTTCATTTGAAAAAATGGAAGCTTTAAGATATTTAAACTATTTAAAACCAAATGGAAAAGTCGTTGTTAATGACCTTGAAATCGGCTCAATGCCAATACTTTCCGGCAAAGCAGACTATCCAAAAAACGCCATAGAAATTCTTGAAAATTATACAAAAACTATGGTTGTTAATGCATCCGGTGAAGCTCAAAAGCTTGGAAATCATAAGGTTATGAATATTATCCTTTTAGGAGCAATCATTAAAGCAATGGGTCTTGAAGGAATAAATTGGGAAAGTATTTTAAGAGAAAATATTAAAGAAAAGTTAGTGGATATAAATTTAAAAGCTTTGGAAATAGGAATGAGTTTAGT
>CAZCTI010000068.1:0-10567 GCA_964501385.1 uncultured Clostridia bacterium | reverse complement strand
GTACGAATTAACATCAATAGTATTAAAATATGGCAAAGAAAACTATTCAAAGCCGGTAAGCGATAAGATAAATTTTTATTATGACCGCCTGTTGTATTGGCAACAAAAAACTGATAAACTTGAACTTAAATGGGCAGATTTTTTATTGGATGATACCAGGACTATGCGTCTTAAATTGTATTGATAATATAGGAGGTGCGAGTTGGAAAATCAAAAGAAAAAAGTAATGATGATAGTATGTTTTTTTCTAATTATAGGTATATTTTGGCTGTTTAGTACGGGAAGATACATAAGAGACAATATTATTACTATTAGATAAAATAGATGCATCTTATGCTTTCGATGAAGTATAAATTAAGGAGAGGTTTATATGAAGGTATTGAAGAAACCTAATATGTTAAATCGTGGGGATAAAATAGCTTTAGTAAGTTTATCTTGGGGCGGGGCAGGTGATGAAAATTTATTATGGCGATACAAACAAGGAAAAGAACGGCTTGAGCAGGTTTTTGGCTTGGAAGTTATTGAAATGAAGCATACATTGGCAGGAACAGAATACATATACAATCATCCGGAAAAACGTGCAGAAGATTTAATGAATGCATTTCAGGATAATTCTATTAAGGGTATTATTGCATGTATTGGGGGAATTGAAAGCATACGAATGCTTCCATATATTGATTTTAATATTATTAGTAATAATCCAAAGATTTTTATGGGATATTCTGATACCACAACAACACATCTATTCTGTTATAAAGCAGGAATATCAAGTATTTATGGACCAACGCTATTAGTTGATTTTGCAGAGAATGTGTCAATGAGTCAATATACTGTAGAACACATAGAAAAAACTTTGTTTAGCTCAGAGGTAATAGGAGAAATTGAACCTTCATTGCAGTGGACAAGTGAGTATCTGCCTTGGGAGGAAAATAATAAGTTAATTCAAAGGAAATTTAAGGTTAATAGCGGATATGAACTTATACAAGGGAAGGGAATTGTAAAAGGGCACTTAATCGGAGGTTGTTTTGAAGTTTTTGATATGCTTCGTGGAACTGAGGTTTTTCCAAAGTTGGAGGATTTTGATGATTCCATTTTATTTATAGAGACATCTGAAGAAAAACCACCTACTTGGCTTATAGAATGCAGTTTAAGAATTTATGGAATCAATGGTATATTGGATAGAGTTAATGGAATTATTTGGGGTAAGCCTCAGGATGAAACATATTATGAGGAATACAAAGATGCTATAAAGAAAGTTATGAAAGAATTTGGAAAAGAAGATTTACCTATTTTATATAATATGAATTTTGGTCATACTGAACCTAAAATATGCCTTCCATATGGAGCTTTAGCAGAAATTAATTGTGATAAATTATCATTTTCCATTTTAGAATCAGCAGTTCTATAACATAAGTGTTAAGGTATTTAGTTATAGCGAAAATTTATTTTTAAGTATGATGTTTAAGTAAATAAAACAGATAAATGCTGGGAAGCAAGTAAAAAAAATCAAAATATAGGGGAGAGAAAAGATTATATGGAATTAAAGGGTGAAAAGGTTGTTTTACTGCCATACACATTAGAAAGATGTCATGAATTTTATAGAGAATATGTTGCTGATCCAAATATGACTTATGATGAATATGTTTATGATAAAAATAAGGTTGATATACATTTCCAAAACAGGGTTTTAGATCCAAGCAGAATTTTCTTTGCAATATGCTTAAGTGGCAAGACTATAGGCGAAATTCAAATAAAGCAATTAGACCTAAATAAACAGTGCGGCACTTTAGGCATTCATTTAGTAAATGATGCATATAAAGGAAAGGGATACGGAACAGAGGCTCAGAGGTTATTAATAGATTATGCAATCAATTCATTAGGACTTAAAACTATTTATGCAGATGCTGTACATAGAAATCATAGAAGCAAGCATGTCTTGGAAAAGGTGGGATTTAAATACATTTGTGATGACGATGTTTTGTCGTATTTCAAATTAAGTGTTAAATAAAAGAACATTTATTTCTTATGCCATTTTAGAATTACATGCCAAATTTCAAACCATTTCCATCAATCGGAACAATTATACTGCCCTGAATGTAAAGGCGACAATTGAGAAAAAGCAAAGTCCTATAGAAGAACAAATAAAAGATTTTATAAAAACTGATTACTTATATTTTAATAAAGAAAATGATATAAACCAAGTGTTTCGAAATGGATAATACATCAAATGAGGATATAAGAAATTTGGCAGCAATACATATGGTAAGGGCGTTGGGCAAAGCGTATATGAAGATAAGAATAAAAAACTTATGGTTTTTTTAGTCAATCATTATTGGAATGCAAGAGAACGTCTTGTATAATATTCTTCATTGGGTAAATCCTTTATACCATTTACATAAAAATCATTTAGAAAAAGCCCGACCGGATCCCAGTGAGATACACTGCTATTGTAAAAGCACTCATATGCAGAGCCTTGATTATAGCCGATAAATGAACCCACCCATTTTACATTGACCATTGTTTTAACCCATACATCTGCCCCGGAGTTTATAATTTGTTTTGAGTTGAAGCCTGTAAACCCTCCTATACCAAATGGCATATTTTCAGGTGCAGAGGGTCCCTTATTGCTTATAATTTCGTCACATGTAACTATACCTACAACACTGCAATTCGAAATATCCGCACTATTACTTCCAATAAATCCGCCGAGCCAATTTTCTCCATAAACTTCAACATCTGCATGACAATCAGCAATTATACATTTTATTTCATCACCGTTTAAGTTGTTACCGCTCTCTGCAATTCCGGCAAATCCTCCGACATTTGCAGTTCCCTTAACTGTACCGCTAACGCTGCAATTTTCAACATTTGAACCATACATTCTACCTGTAAGTATTCCTGCTGCAATCGAAGCATTTTCACCAGTATAATCTATATTTGCATTTATAATACTTAAATCCTTCACTGAAGCTCCCTGACCCAATATAGAAAAAAATCCGATTGAATTCTCCATATTAAAAGATTCTTCATATTCTTTTAATATGCTTAAATTGCTTATGGAATGGTTATTTCCATTGAATACTCCGCAAAATCCCAATTTATTATGCACCCTGTGGTCATTATATACACTATAATCAGAGTATTTGCCCATAGGTACAAATTCTGCCCCACTCATATCAATATCGCATATAAGATTGTAGCTTGCATGTATTTCATTATACAAACCACTGTTTACACGTTCTGACATTTTAACAAGATCCTCGGGGCTTGCTAAATCGTAAGATTTTTCTTCGAATAATTTGCTGTAACCATTAGCAAAATATATGCTTTTAACTTTATCCATCTCATAAATGTTTTCAACATTTATAATTCTGTACATTTGTTCTCCGGATATTAAAACATCAGATAATATTTCCGGAATATCCTCTTCCAACAACAGATAAGGAACAGCAGTATATTTTACAGGGTAAAGCCAATGTTTGTTTCCATGTTCATCGATAATAAACCTTCCATACAATATATTTATTTGTTCATTTGTGTTATTAACTTCAAAGGGTTCAAGGCTAATATTCGGATATTTCGATATTGGATAAGCAAGTGCACCGGTATAACTGCTTTCACCGCTTATAAACAAAGATGAAATTTCTTTTGTAACCTCTAATGGAATTGTAATAGTGTCATCGTCATCTAAAAAGCTTTCCTGTTTATTTAAATCTACTAAAAGACCTGTTGTGTATAAAATATGTGAATAATCATCAAAACTGTAACCCCAAGCATATTTTTCATACATTAAAGCTAATTCATGGAGCTTTGAGTAATCTGCTTCATCTTCTTCTGTACCATTTTCAATATTTTTCGGTGGCTCGTTTGAAATTTCATTGTTATTTGATTGTTGATTACATGAACACAGAAGTATAGATATAAATGATAATAAAATTATAATTTTTTTCATTTTCAAACCCCATAAGAAATTTTATTTACTTATATTTGACGAAGTATACTTTAAATTTGTTCCATACTGCTTATTGTTACTGTTCACTCATTAAATAAAAGGGCACCAGCCCGTGTCATTCTGAACGAAAGTGAAGAATCTCATCTTTTAAAACATGAGATCCTTCGCTGTGCTCAGGATGACAGACATAGTTGGGTCTGAACGGTAACTTCTTATTTTATTAATACAGTTGTAAAACATTATTCAGTTGATTTCAACTGTTAGGTGGTGTAAAATTATGAAGTAAAAGAAAGCAGTTAAAATTAAAAAGCTTTCTACCATAGTGATTGTAAGAAGTCTTTCTGATTTGCTGATAAATCTGGTAGTATCTGCTGTTTTATTATATATTATTATAATAACAACCAATTATCAGTTTGAGATAAAGATATTTTCAATTTTGTTCCTATATTTAAATGATATAATGAATTGTTTTTTATGAGATTCTTCACGTGCGTTCAGAATGACAAAGATTGCACCTTTGGGGTAATATATAGCAATAACACTGCTTATATTTTATAAACGGTACGTGTCTACTAATCATAAATTTAATATTAAAAGTAAAAAGATAGGAAAGGATAGGAATTTTAAGGTCCGTCCCCGTAATTCCCGGAATACTAATGAATAGTTATAGAATACAAGCAATTGAAACATTAAAGAAAATATTTAAAGATAAATCCTATTCAAACATTGTTATAAATAATGATATAAAAAATGTTGAGCATAGGTTTCTTTCGCTGTATAGAAAATCAGTTTTGGGCGTTGTTGAAAATTTAATATTTATTGATTGGATTATCAATGAAGTGTCCGTTACTAAAACAAAGAAAATGGAAATGGATGTTTTAGTTGTGCTTAGATTAGCTGTATATCAGATTTTTTTTCTAGATAAATCACATGAGAATATAGTTGTAAATGAAAGTGTACAATATATTAAGGACAAAGGAAATATAAGAGGTTCAAAATTTGTTAATGCGGTACTTAGAAATATATTGCGCAGCAAGGATAATCTTGTTGTAAAAATGAACAATTTGCCCAAGGATGACTATTTAAGTGTTAAGTATTCTTATCCAAAGGAATTAATTAATAAATGGAAAAAACAGTTTGGTAAAGATATCGAAAATGTTTTAATTGCGAATAACAAGGAAGCTCCTTTGGAAATTAGAGTTAATACACTGAAAATTAAGAGAGACGAGCTAATTAATATATTTGAAGAAAAAGGTATTAAAGCTTATAAATGCAAATATGCTAACAAGGGATTAGTTATAGAAAATCCTTTTGAAATAGACAAAACTGAAGAATATGAAAATGGATTTTTTTCTATTCAAAGCGAAAGTTCAATGTTAGCGGGACAGATATTAAACCCCATGGAAAACAGCTTCGTAATAGATATGTGTGCAGCCCCCGGCGGTAAGACATTAAATGCTGCTGAAATTATGAACAACACAGGAAAAATAATATCAAGAGATATATACCCCGGGAAGCTCAAATTAATAGAAAATGAATTGAAAAGATTAGGTATAGCTAATGTTAAAGTTGAAGAATATGATGCAACTAAATTAGATGAATCATTAATTGAAAAGGCAGATTATGTTATAGCAGATGTCCCATGTTCAGGATTAGGTATAATAAGACGAAAACCGGAAATAAAATATAATAAAACAGACAAGGAATTAAATGATATAACAGAAATCCAATACAAAACTCTTGAGAATGCATCGAAGTATTTAAAACCGAACGGTGAATTGGTTTATTCTACTTGTACCACTGAAAGAGACGAAAATATTGAAATAATTAATAAATTCTTAAAGAACAACAACTTTATTTTAACTGATTTTTCTGATAATATATATGATGGCTTTACAACAGCCAAAGATGGCTATATTGAAATTTATCCGCATCTTCATGGTATGGATGGGTTTTTTATTGCGAAATTAAAAAGGTTATGATATAATTTAGAAAATTTGATTCTGTCATCCTGAGTGTAGCGAAGGATCTCAGGTTTTCAAATTCAGAATTATCACGTGTTAGCCACACGACGGTAAACGAATATGTTCAGCTTTGTCATCCTGAGTGTAACGAAGGATCTCAGGTTTTAAAAGATGAGATTCTTCGGGCTATAGCCCTCAGAATGACACGTAGTTTATTTATAACGATGACACGCTGCTTCGCAGCTTATTTATAGCATGTCTATTAAAAGAAGGTAAATATGATAAAAATTGATGATTTAAGTTTTGAAGAATTAAAAGATGCAGTGCTTAAAATTAATGAACCTAAATTTAAAGCAACTCAAATTTTTGACTGGATACATAATAAGACTGTAGATAGCTTCGATGAAATGTCTAATGTATCACAAAAAACAAAGACAGAACTTAGTAAAGAATATGAGTTTACTAATGCTAAAATAGAATTAAAACTTGAATCAAAATTAGATGAAACAAAAAAATACGTAATAAAGTTTGAAGATGAAAACATTGTTGAGAGTGTATTTTTGAAATATAAATTTGGCAATACCGCGTGCATTTCATCACAGGTGGGGTGCAAGATGGGTTGTCATTTTTGTGCTTCCACAAAGAACGGCTTTATAAGAGACTTAACCCCTGCTGAAATGCTTAAGCAAATATATTTAATTCAAAAAGATACTAATGAAAAAATATCCAATGTAGTTATTATGGGTTCTGGAGAGCCATTAGAAAACTTTGATAATATATTGAGATTTTTAAATTTAATAAATGATGAAAAGGGTCAAAATATATCCATGCGAAAAATCACCCTTTCCACCAGCGGTATAGTACCAAACATATATAAATTAGCTGATGAAAATATTCCCATAACATTAGCAATTTCTCTTCATGCTCCAACTCAGGAAAAAAGAGAGCAAATAATGCCAATTGCAAGAAAATATAAACTTTCTGATATACTCAAAGCTTGTGATTATTATGTTAATACAACAGGGCGTAGACTTACCTTTGAATATATAATGATAAAGGGTTTTAACGACAGTCAGGAAGATGCATCAATTTTAAGTAAAATATTAAAAAACAAATTAGCAAATATAAATTTAATTCCATGTAATTATGTAAAAGAAGCAAATATTAAGCCAACCCCTGACTTGGACATTGCAAAATTTAAAAAAGTATTGTCGGATAATGGAATTAATGCAACAGTTAGGAGAGAATTAGGCAGCGATATTAATGCTGCATGTGGTCAGCTTAGAAATGATTTGTTGAAAATGTGAGGTGCTGTATGAATGTGTTCTTCGAAACAAATAAGGGCTTAATGCGGGAAAACAATGAGGATAATTTAATAGTTGAGGAATTTGACAATTACAGTCTGTATGCCGTGGCTGACGGAATGGGAGGACATAAGGCGGGAGAAGTGGCAAGTTCTATTGCAATTGAAGGTATCAGAAATTATTTCGTTGAAAGTATGGGGAAGGATGATTTTCAACCTCCTTCATTTATTATTGAAAGCGTAAAGTTAAGCAATGAAAAAATAAGAGAAGAATCTTTGAAAAACGAAGAATGCTGCGGTATGGGCACAACTGTAACCATGGCAGTATTAGATAAAAAACAACATACAATATATATAGGCAATGTAGGTGACAGCAGAGCTTATATATTAAGGAATGATGAAATTAAGCAAATTACTATAGACCATACATATGTGTATGAATTATTAAAGGATGGAAGAATTACAGCCGAAGAAGCAAAAACCCATCCTAAAAGAAATGTAATAACACGTGCTTTAGGCAGTGAAGAAATTGTACATGCCGATATATTTGAAATAGAATTTTATAAAAATGATATACTTATTCTTTGTACCGACGGGCTCACAACTCATGTATCTAATGATAAAATGTTGGAAATCATAAAAGAATACGGTAGTTCGGCAAGTGTGCAAAAATTAATTAAACAAGCAAACGATAATGGAGGAACTGATAATATTACCATAATTATTGTTGATAATATCGTTAGAGGTGAAAACTTATGATAGGTAGAATATTAGGAAACAGATATGAAATAATAGAAAAAATCGGCGGCGGAGGAATGTCAAATGTATACAAAGCTAAGTGCAAAGTATTAAACCGCTTTGTAGCCATAAAAGTTTTAAGGGATGAATTAACTCAAGACCCGGACTTTATTGATAAATTTAAACAGGAATCTTTGTCTGCAGCAAGCCTTACTCATCCTAATATTGTAAATATTTATGATACGGGAATTGAAGAGGATATTTATTATATAGTTATGGAGCTTGTAAGAGGAGAAACTTTAAAAAACTATATTAAAAGAAAAGACAGACTAAGTGAGCAAGAAGCTGTTAAAATTTCAAGACAAGTTGCAGAAGCATTAAAACATGCACATACTAACAATATAGTTCATAGAGATATTAAACCTCACAATATACTTATAACTGAAAACGGTACAGCAAAAGTAACGGATTTTGGTATTGCGAGAGCATCAACAAGTTCTACTATTAACAACACTTCAAATGTTATCGGTTCTGTACATTATTTTTCTCCGGAACAAGCGAGAGGTGGATATGTTGATGAGAAATCCGACATTTATTCATTGGGAATTGTAATGTATGAAATGATTACAGGAGTTTTGCCTTTTGATGCAGATAATCATATTTCTGTAGCTATGAAGCAAATACAGGAAAAACCTGTATTGCCTTCTAAGAAAGTTAAAAATATTAATATTTCTAAAGCTTATGAAGAAATTATCATGAAATGTCTCGAGAAACACCAAAGCTTCAGATTCCAAAATATTGACGAACTAATAAAAAAATTGGACTCTTTAAATGGTAGTATTGAACAGCCTGAAAAAGTTGAAGAAGAAATAATTGATTCACCAACCATTGTAATTCCTGCCATTACGGATTTAGAAGAAAGCAATGTTATAAATATAGATTTGATTGATGAAAATTCAAACAAAGCATTTAAAAGCTTCTTTGGTCAAGACGATGAAAATGATGAACAAAACGAAGAAAAAAAACTTAACAATAAAAAAGTTACCATAGCAGCAATAATAAGTGCTTTAATTATTGCCGTAATAGGTGGTATCATAGGATTTAAAGCTTTTATGTATGTGCCTGAAGTACCGGTTCCGGATTTACTTGGAAGAAGTGAAGAGGAAGCTAAAAATATTAGTGAAGATTTAGGATTGGTTTTCAAGGTTGCTAAGAGAGATTATTCTGATATATATGACGAAGGTAAGGTAATGGAACAAAGCGTTGAAAAAGGTTCTAAGGTTAAAGAAAATTACCCCATAGAAGTAGTTATAAGCAAGGGCTCAAAGGAATTTATTGTTCCAAATTTATTAGGCCATTATGCTATTGAGGCTGGCATCATTCTTTCAGAAGCAGGTCTTTCTGAGGGAGAAGTAAAAGAAGAAAATTCCGATAAGTATTTAGCAGGGCAAATAATTGATCAGTTTCCAACAGCTAATTCACCTGCAAAGGAAAATGAAAAAGTAAACTATGTTGTAAGTTTAGGACCGAAGATAACATATGTGAAAATGCCTAATGTTTTAAATTTGAACTTAGAAACAGCAAAACTAACAATTACTCAATTTGGTCTGTCGGTAGGTGATGTGAATACAGAGCCGAGCGAAGAAATAGCTGAAGGCTTAGTAATGAGACAAAGTATAAACCCGGATCAGGATGTGGAGAAAGGAACATCAATATGGTTAACGGTAAGCTCAGGAAAACCTGAAGTAGAAGAACCTGTTGAAGAGCCAAAACCGGGAACTCCTGATGGAGGCATATTCCCACTAGCTATTTCACTTCCTAAAGATAGAGATAGAGTAGCAATAGTTATTCAAAAAATTGCCAGTGAAGGGCGAGAAGTTGTATACTCAGAAGAAGTATCAACATCAGAAGGAAGTATATTAATAAATGTTAAGGGAACCGGAACAGAAATATTTGAAATATATATTGACAATGAATTATATGACAGAGTTGAAATAACATTTGAATAAAAATAGGAGTATATATGATTGAAGGAATCATAACAAAAGGTGTCGGAGGAAATTATTATGTTGACATTGGAAACAAAATAATTGAATGCAGAGCAAGAGGACTTTTTAGACTTAAAAACATTAAACCATTGGTAGGGGATAATGTACTTATAAGAATTACAGAGGAAGATGAAAACTATGGGTACATAGAAGTAATTATGGAAAGAACCAATGAAATAAAAAGGCCTCCGGTTGCAAATGCACAACAGCTTTTGATAATTTTTGCATTAAAAAATCCAGAGCCAAGCTTTTTGTTATTGGATAAACTTTTAATTGCAGCAGAATTAAATGATTTAAAACCTGTTATTTGCTTTAACAAGGCTGACTTGGCTGATGACGGCGAAAAAGAATACATTCAAGATATTTTTAAAAATACTGATTACAAAATAACTTTTACAAGCAAATACAATAATGATTCACTTCAAGAACTGAAAAATATACTTAAAGATAAGCTAAATGTGTTTTCCGGACCTTCAGGTGTTGGAAAATCATCAATAATGAATGCAATACAGCCGGATTTTATTCTTAAAACCGGCGAAATAAGCGAAAAATTAAAAAGAGG
>CAZCTI010000067.1:0-10836 GCA_964501385.1 uncultured Clostridia bacterium | reverse complement strand
TCTCTAAATTATTATAATATCATTGCAATTTTAAATCAAGACATTCTGGGGACGGACCTTGAAATTCCCTAAAAAAGCGGTATAAAAAGAGCCCTGATTAAGGACTCATTTTTTTGTCATCCTGAGCGAAAGCGAAGGATCTATCTTTTTATAAGATTCTTCGGGCTAAAGCTCTCAGAATGACACAACATTATGTTTAGTTATAACATTTTATTCGTACATTACATCTCCGAACAGTTCTTCGTCTGTTGGTTGATTTGGAGGTATCGGGTATGAAACCCATGTTATATTAAGAAGTTTTTCCCATGTTATGTTATCGCTCGAAATATTTCCACCCCATGTTCCACAACCTAAGCTAAGTGTTGTAGGCATTCCATTAGTCCATGCACCGCTGTTTGACAAGCATTGGGGCTGTCTTACCATTAGACGGCTGGTCTTTGTTTGTAAAGCATAATCTATAATACGGTCATCATTTGTTGAATGAATTCCACAGGAGTGACCTTTGCCCATATAATTTGTTATTTCATTTACTCTGTCAATTGCATCTTGGAATTCTTTGTATTTATACAATGTAACCGTAACTGAAAGTTTCTCATTTGAAAACGGATAATCTTTGCCTACATTTGTTTCTTCAACCATGAAGAAGCTTCTGTCTTCAGGAATGTTTAATCCCACATATTCAGCAATTTTTTTTGCAGGCTGTGCAATTATTTCTCTTGCCAAAGCACCGTTTATCCACATTTTAGACCGCATCAATTCTTTTTCTTCTGCATTTAACAAATATCCGCCTTCAGCTTTTAAAGCATCAACCAATTCATCGTAAATTCCTTCTTGAATTACAAGTGAGTTTTCTGCTGAACAGCTGGTTGCAAAGTCAAATGTCTTGCTTCTTTTTATTTTATTGGCAGCATCTTTGATGTCAGCAGTTTCATCTACAATAACAACTGCATTACCAACACCAACTCCATAAGCAGGAGTTCCTGATGTATAAGCAGCTTTCACGAGGCCGCCTCCTCCTGTTGCCAATACTAAATCACTTTGCTTCATTAGTTCCTGCGATATATCAAGTGTAGGCTCTTCAATTCCAATTACCAAATCTTCAGGAGCATCATATTTTTTAAGTACATCTCTTATAATATTTACTATATAAGTATTTGTTGCTTTTGATTTTGGATGAGGAGACATTACAATAGCATTTCTTGTTTTAATTGCCATTATTGCTTTTAAAACTGGAGTTGCTTCAGGATTTGTAACAGGAATAACAGCTCCTATTACTCCAACCGGCTTAGCTATTTTAATAATACCTTTTTCTTCATTTCTCTCAATGATGCCCATGCTTTTTTTGCCTTCCATATCTCTTATGGCACCTTTAAGCTTGTTCTGAAGCTTTGCATATTTAGATTCATAATTTCCGTACTGTGTTTCCTCTACTGCTAATTTAGAAATTTTATCTGCAGTTTCATGTTTAACTATATTCCATACAATGGCTTTTGTTAAATGGTCTACTCTTTCCTGGCTAAAACCTTCTGCTATTTCTTGTGCTTTTCTTGCTCTTTCAATTAAGGATGCTACATATTCAGTTGCGTTTATCATTTTTTCCTCCTATAATTTTACAATGAATCTTTATAAATTTGAATTATTTGTTCTAAACTTGCTTTCCTCGGAGTGTTTCCCGGGCTTCCTGAGTTTATGGCATCTTGTGCCATTTTAGGTGCTGCAGCCATAAATTGTTCCTTGTCTATACCAAGACCTGATATACTTGGTATTTCCAAATCATCATTTAATTGCTTTATTGCTTGGACTGCTTTTTTTGCAGCTTCCATTGCTGTAAGCCCTTCAATTTTTTCTCCCATTGCCTCTGCAACATCAGCAAACTTTTCAGGAGCTCCCATCAATGCAAATTCCATACATTTAGGCAATAACACTGCATTAGATATACCGTGTGCAATATGGAACAAAGCACCTATAGGTCTGCTCATTCCGTGAACTATTGTTACTGAAGCATTGCTGAATGCTATTCCTGCTTCCATTGATGCTATCATCATTTGATTTCTTGCTTCTATGTCATCACCATTTGCAAAGGCTCTTCTAATATATTTTGATATTCTTTTTATTGCAGATAAAGACATAGTTTCTGTAAATGGATGAGCTTTCTTTGAAATATATGCTTCAATAGCATGAGTGAATGCATCTATACCTGTAGCTGCAGTAACTTTTGCAGGCACGCTTAAAGTAAGAAGAGGATCATTTACTGCAACAGCCGGCACAATGTAAGGACTTCCTATCAACATTTTAACATCATTTTTAGTGTCGGCAATTATTGTGAACTGAGTAACCTCTGAGCCTGTTCCCGAGGTTGTTGCAACAGCTACAACAGGCGGCAGCGGATTTTTCACTTTTCCTAAACCCATATAATCAACTATATTGCCGGGATTGTTTGCCATAAGACCTATCGCCTTAGCTGCATCTATTGGGCTTCCTCCCCCTATTCCAACCAAAAAATCACAATTTCCATCTTTGTAAATATGTAATCCCTTTTCAATCATTACATCTGTAGGCTCGCCATTTACTTCATTATAAACTTCGAATTCAATATTCTGTGAATTTAATAAATCTTGAATTTTTTTAACATTGCCTGTATCGGTCATTACTTTATCGCTGACAATCAATGCTTTTTTACCTAATGGCTTAACTTTATTTCCTAATTGTTCAATGCATCCTGCACCATACAATATTGTTGATGGCATTAATATTTGATATGAACTCATCTTTTTCCTCCTGATATATTTGCTACATTTAATAATATGCATTTTTCATGCCAAAATTATAATGTTGATTTGCAATTGTTTTCCGCTTTAAAGCTCTAATATACTGTTACATTTCTATACACCTTGTTACAAAAAACAATAGGACAACGTTAGTAATGTTAAAAAACAGCAATGTTGTATGATTATATAACACTGTATGAAATTGTAACACTATAGACCGTATTTTTTCATTTTTTGATATAAGCTTGCCCTGTTAATTTTTAGTGTTTTCGAAGCTTTGCTTTTATTTCCGCCACATGCTTTTAAAGTATCCACAATCAATTGTTTTTCAAGATTGTTTAAATTATTTTTTAAATCTCCCACAGAAATAATACCCCTGCCTTTAATAATTTTTTCTGGCAATTGTTTAACATTTATTGTGTTACCATCTACAAAGTTGTATGCTCTTTCTATAACATTCTCTAACTCTCTTATGTTTCCGGGCCACATGTAATTCATTAAATAATCCATAGCTGCTTCATCTATTTTTTCAATATAAATACCGAATTTGTTATTGTACTTTGATATGAAAAAATTACATAGCAGCTCTATGTCATCTAATCTTTCTCGTAGAGGCGGCAATTCAATCAATAAAACATTAAGGCGATAATACAAGTCTTCCCTGAATTCACCTTTTTCAATTTTCTTTAACAAGTTTTGATTAGTAGCTGCAATTAATCTTACATTTACTTTTTTTGGAGAATTTCCCCCAACTCTTTCTACTACCTTGTCCTGCAAAACTCGAAGCATTTTTGACTGCATATCAAAGCTCATATCTCCTATTTCATCAAGAAACAGAGTACCCTTGTGAGCCATTTCAAATTTTCCGATTTTCCCGCCTTTTATGGCACCTGTAAATGCTCCTTCCTCATAACCGAATAATTCTGATTCCAATATGTTTTCAGGTATTGCTGCACAGTTGATTTTTACAAAATTTTTATCTCGTCTGTTGCTTATCTCATGAATTGCATTTGCAAAAACTTCTTTACCTGTCCCGCTTTCACCTGTTATAAGTACTGTTGAGTCTGAGTTTGCAACTCTTCTTATGGTCTCTTTCAATTCAAGTATTTTTTTATTGTTACCTATAATGTTGTCCAACGCATAATAATTCCCCTGAACCTTTTTTAAGCGTTCTTTGTAATTAATAAGCTCAGAATTTGCTTCTTCCAACTTTTTATACAACATATTCACTTCTCTGAAATTTTTAAACATTACCTTGCCTATAGCCCCTGTGACTTTACTGTCTTCTATGATGGGAATTCTTGAAGTTACAGCATCATGACCGTTAATTCTTTGTATTTGGTCTATTTCTTCTTCGCCGGTTTTCGCAACAATATGGAGTCTTGTGTTTTCAATAACATCAGTGACATGTCTGCCTATATAATCTTCATGATTTATGTTCAAAAAATTCAAATAAGCATTGTTCATTTTTACTATATAACCATCCTTGTCTACTAAAACAAGACACTCAGAAGTATTTTCAAAAAAAATTTCCAATGCTTTACTTTCCATCTTTATTTTTTTAATTTCTTCCATGCAGTTAAAATTATTATACATAATATGCTCCCACCTTGGGACAGTGGGGACATATCAAAACTATCCCACTAATCCTCTATTTTAGTTCATTATAATTTATCAAACATTAAATAAATTATATCAATTTAATACCTCTTGTTCAATAATAGTTAACAAATTGACATTGTCTAAGATACTGTCCAGCATACAATAAAGAAGGCATCGTATCATTATAATTAGGAGGTGATAAATCTCATCTTTTTAAAACTGGCATCTTTTGTTTACGCTCAGCATGACAAACCGGGAAAGACTCGTTAAGTATTAAGTATAAACTTATTACCGGTTGATTGAATTATTACACCCTTCATTTCCAACAATGTTAAAAGACTCAGCAATTGTCCGGTATCTATTTTTGTTTCATTACTTAATTCATCAATTGTATTTTTCCCTGATTTAAGACAATTCATAATTTTTAATTCATCATCGGTTAATGTGCTTATATCAATACAAGTATTATTAAGCATAACTTTCTCTTTTAATTCTAATATTTCTTCAACAATATCATCAATTGACCTCGTTATTTTTGCACCGTCTTTTATCAAAGCATTTGTTCCCATACTGTACAAACTGTCAATATTACCAGGAACTGCAAAAATTTCTCTTCCTTGATTTGCAGCATGACCGGCTGTTATCAATGTACCGCTTCTTTCCTGAGCTTCTATAACTAAGACACCGTCAGAAAGTCCACTGATAATCCTATTTCTATCATGAAAGTTAAATGCAACCGGCTGTATATCAAAGGGGTATTCAGTAATAACAGCTCCTTTATTACCTTGTATTTGTTGGAAGAGCTCCAAATTCTTTTTTGGATAAACAACATTGATTCCGCAGCCTATCACTCCAAATGTTTTAGAATTAAATTTTATAGCTGTTTTATGAGCTATTGTATCAATGCCCACAGCAAGCCCGCTTACAATATTAACACCAATCTCCGATAGTTCCTTGGTAAGCTTTTCCGCTGCCCATTTTCCATAGCCTGTTGCTTTTCTAGAGCCAACAACTGCAATTGATATATTATTTATATAGTTTAAGCTACCCTTATAGTACAATATATAAGGACAGCCTTCAATTTGCTTTAGCTTTGTCGGATATTCTTCATCATAAATAGTAACAATTTGAGCCTTTTCTTTATTTAACTTTTCCAATATTTTTTCTTCAAAATTAATTCTGCTTTCCAAAAGTTTATTTGCTTTGTCATTTATAAAGAAAGTTAAATTGAATTTTTCACTTTCAAAGTTGTCCCACAATTCCTGTAAAGAGCCAAAATATTCTAAAAGTTTTGATATTTTACTGTTTGAAACTCCATTTGCCGAAAGCCATAATAGTGTCTTTTGATTAATATTTAATCTTTCCATATTACCTCCAGTATTTTCTATCTAAATTTCTGTACTGAATTGCTTCTGCAATATGATTTGTTTCTATATTTTCTGAACTTTCTAAATCTGCTATCGTTCTTGCTACCTTAAGAATTTTATTGTAAGCTCTCACGCTTAAGCCTAATACTTCAAATGCATTTTTCAATAAAGTTTCCGATTCTCTGTTGACCTTGCAAAATCTCGCAATACCCTTTGTTGAAAGCTCTGAATTAGTCATTATGTTTAAGTCTTTATATCTTTCAAGCTGAATATTTCTTGCTTTTACAATTCGTTTTTTTATTTCTTGGGATGTTTCTTCAATCCTGTTATCTTTTAAATCATCATATTTAACAGGCAATACCTCAACTTGAATATCGATGCGATTTAATAAAGGGCCTGAAATTTTACTTAAATATTTGTCAATTTGGCCTTGGCTGCAGGAGCAGTCGTGAGTAGGATCTCCTAAATATCCACAGGGGCATGGGTTCATAGAAGCAACCATCATAAATTTAGCAGGAAATGTAAATGAGCCGCTTGCCCTTGAAATAGAAATTTTACCATCTTCCATAGGTTGACGGAGTACTTCAATAACACTTTTAGGAAATTCGGGGATTTCATCTAAGAATAAAACTCCATAGTGAGATAAGGATACTTCTCCGGGTCTTGGTTTTGAGCCGCCTCCGGCCATTGATGTTCGAGATGATGTATGATGTGGAGAACGAAATGGTCTCGTTCTTATTAAGCCTTTATTGTTAAGTAATCCGGATATGCTGTAAATTTTAGTAACTTCTAATGATTCATCAAATGTAAGGTCAGGCAATATAGTTGGAATACGCCGTGCAATCATTGTTTTGCCGGAGCCCGGGCTTCCTAAAAGCAAAATATTGTGCATTCCGGCAGCTGCAACTTCAACAGCCCTTTTCATGGCAGGCTGTCCTTTTATTTCAGAAAAATCTTCTTTAAAATAATCTTGTGTATGGTTAAGGTCGTATTTAAATTCAAATGGGTCGATAAATGAATTTCCGTTTAAATAATCAACTAACTGAGTAATATTATTAACAGGTATTATTTCGATTCCTTCTATGGCACCGCATTCTTCCTTATTGTCTTCCGGTATAATTGCTTTTTTAAAGTTATTGTTGCGCATAGAAATTATCATGGGAAGTGCACCGTCAATTGCGGTTATTTTTCCATCTAAGGACAATTCACCTATTATGCAGGTTTTTTCATCCACTTTTTTATGAATAACTTTAGAAGCTGAAAGTATTCCTACTGCAATGGGCAGGTCTATTTGGCTTCCTTCTTTTTTTAAATTTGCCGGTGCTAAATTAACTGTAATGCGGCTTACAGGAAATTCAAATCTGCAATTTTTAATGGCAGACCGCACCCTTTCTTTTGATTCCTTAATTGAAATATCAGGCAGCCCCACAATATTAAAATTAGGAAGCCCTCCCGATAAATCTGTTTCCACATCCACTTCATAACCTTCAAGCCCGTAAAGGACGCATGTTTTAATTTTTGAAAGCATAGAAACCTCCAATTTCCTATGGAAGGAAGTGCATTAAGGGGAAAAAGCACAAAAGAAGTATTTCAAAGAGCAACAATCTTCTTTCTGACTGAATGCTTCTAAAACTGAAATATTCCTCTGTTATTGAATCCAAAACATTGATTCTGTTTAATAAAATATCATATCTATCGTTTAATTCATAATAGTCACTAAATATGTCAAATATTTTTCTTGATTTAATTGTATTGTTAAATTCTGCCGGTCTATCAAGGAGCCTTACACTTTCTATTGAATTGTATTTAAATCTGATACATTCTGTCATTACAGATACTACCTTTTTAGTATTGGCTCTCAGTTTACCTTTCTTTAAGTATTCTGTAAATATATCTGCATTATCTAACACAATAGGAAGTTCCGTTTCTATTTTGTAAAGTTCAATAGATTTTGCAAGTATTGTGGCAGCAATATCTATAATACCTTCATTATATTTAAACTGATGCTCTGATTCCGGCCATAATTTAATATAACCGTCCTCAGATATAGACATAGTTTGAGCTTCATAATAACGTGTAAATAATTTACTGTCCAAATCCACAAAGGAACTTCTTAAATAATCCAAAAAATTATGGATTTCATTTTGATTGAATCCAACAAATGTTATACAGCCGTATTTATAAAGGTATACTTTTTTGTCTGATTCATATTTGAATATCTTTTCTATATGGTCTTTATTTAGCTTTATATATTCCTTCCAACCTGATTCTAATTTTAAATCAAAATAAGAAGAAATATTAACCAATGGAAGCTTAGATGCTATTTTATATGTATTAAGTGTAATTTCCATATCGTCACCCTTATTTCAACAAATCAAGAAACATTAACACTACTTCAATTACTATTAGTATAATAACTAACAACTCTAAGTAAAAACCTCTTATGGAATGGCTGATATTTGCAAAACCATCTATTATATTTTTTAATATTTGTGTCTTGCTTTTAATTATTTCATATCTGTCATTTAACTCAAAAAATTCAGACATTTGCTCATAAAAGTATTGTGCATCACTGTTTATCCATGTAATATCCGGCTTATCCAAAATCATTATATATGCAATTGTATTGTATTCATGCCTTACGATTTTTGATGTAATCCGAGCTAATTCTTTATTTCGGATATTTATTTTTCCTTTTTCAAAACTGACTATTTTACTTTCCAAATTATCTAAAATCTTGCCCAATTGTTCTTCCATTCTTTCAAGAGCCACAGATTTTGCTATTATAACTGAAATAAGTTCAGGATAAAACAATTCCATTTCAGGAATTTGAACATAATCATCAGTAAATTCAATTTCCTCTCCTTCTGCTATATGAAGAGCATAATCATCTTTAAATCTCTGATAATTTTCAATATCAATATCAGGCTTAATTTTTTTGAGATAAGACATAAATCTTTCTATATGGTCTTTTGTTGAATTTATAAAAACTATGCTTCCAAATGAAAAAACAAGAACAATTTCATCTTCATTAACACCATCTATTATCCTATTAAGCACTTCTCCCTGCAAATTTAAGGGTTCTTCCCAAGTATATTTTTTCTTGATATTGCATTCTCCCGCAATTTTGTTTAAATCAATTTCATTGGTAACCGCATAGGTTTTAAATTTTAAGTTTTTCATATTTCACCTTCTGTGACGCTTTAATTAAATGAAGAGGTAACACCTCACTTTTGATCCCTACTATGAAATTATAGCACATATTGTAAAAAATAACCATAGTTAATTAAATTAGGTCATACTTAAAAAATCCAAAAAAGGGATGTCCTAGTACCATCCCCTTTTGTTGAATTATTTGCTTGCATTATGCTAAAATGGAGAAAAACGCTGTTCTGCCCACCATTCTTCTTTTAGCATATTGTATCGATTTGTGAATTGATCTAAATGAACTTTTTCCCACTTAATTAATATGTCGAATAAATCCTTGCTTGACTTTGATTTAACTTTTTCTTTAGCTTCTTCATAAAAATCTATGGAGCTTTTCTCCATTTGCATTCCTATTCCAAAAATAGACATTTCCTTAGTGGCATATAATTTATTAACCTTGTCCCAACGATAAATTTCCGGAGAAGGTATTGTTATGCCGGAAAACAATATTTCCTCTACATTTATTTCTCCTCCATCACTAAGTGCCTTCCATAGTTTATTTAAATATTCCGAATGCTTCAGTTCCTCCTTGGCTAATGACATAAATGCTTCTTTTGTTCCTTGGGTATTAGCTTGTTCTCCAGCCATCTTATAAAATTCATAACCTTCCATTTCATTAAGAACAGCTTGAGATATAATTGAAAGTTCTTCCTTATACATAATATCCTCCTAATTTTTTATATTATTATTATACCATCAGGAGCATTTCTTAAACATTATTCCTTCACTTCTACAGCTTTTTTCACTGCATTAATAAGTGCCTTGCTCGTAACGGTAGCACCTGAAACTGCATCCACATCCGTTGTTTGATTTTCTATAATGGATTTAATTACAGTATCTATGGCATTGGTACTTACTCCCCTTGTTTCATTGTGATATATAACCTCAATGTTAGTTATTTTATCATCCTTCATTGTAACTAAAACCTTAATAGGACCCCCTATTCCTCTGTCTTCCCCTATATATTCTCCTGATTGAGGAATAACTACTTCCAGTTCCTGCCAAACTGCTTTTACAAATATTTTTCCTTTCATTACTGATTCTTGACTTACATCATTTTTAATTATAGCTGCATTTTGTCCCGATATTCGTCCAAAGGCAACACATTCGCCTAAATTACCTGAGCCTTGATAAATACTTGAAAACATTGAGCCTAATTCTCCAGCACTGTAAAGGTGAGGAATTACATTTCCTCTAATATCTAAAACTTCACCCTTTTCATTTCTTTCAGGACCTCCCTGAGTATTTGTAAAGGATGGAACTAATTCCATGGCATAATATGGTGATTTTTTAATAGGCTTTAATGTATCCTTAGCCCTTCCGAAAATTAGGTCTTTTTGGTCAGCACAATATCTGTTATATTCTTTTATTTGATTTTGTAAGTTATCTGGATTAACTCCTATTTTTAATGCCAGCTCTTTTATCGTATTTGCCTTTACTATCAATCCTTTTTCTATTTCCTCTACATTGCCTTCACTCCATGTTGGATAAACAGATTGCGAAAGGCGAGCTGTTTCATCAAATACAGCATATGCAGGAAGAGATAATGGTATATGTGTCCATGAGCCATGAAAATTTATATGACCATGATTTGGAAGAACAGATTCATCTGTAAACCTTGTGCCATCTGCCCCAACAAATATTACATTTTGAGTACCAAATCCTGTAGAAAGAGAATCTTTTCTGCCTTGAATTGCATATGCAAATGCGGTGTTTGTTTCAGGATTTAACACATTTAAATCAGGCCCTGCTACATTGCTCATATGCCACAAATTAGCTCCAACTTCCATTGCCATTTTTATGCCGTCGCCGGTATTGTATCTTGCTGCTTTTGAATAAGCATATGGAAGCTGTAAATAATCTTGTATCATTTGCATATTGTTTTCAAATCC
>CAZCTI010000066.1:0-11005 GCA_964501385.1 uncultured Clostridia bacterium | reverse complement strand
TAAGACAAATATTTGCTTGGGAGGGGAATATGAGCAAGTTTAACGACTTAAGGAGTAAATTAGCTGATGAGTTGGAAATACCAAACAATGCTTTATCTGATAACTTTGATTTAAGAATGCATGGCAATAAAAAAGTAATAATAGAAAACCATTTAGGGATAACAGTTTACGAAGATAATATGGTTAGTGTAAAGGCAAATGACCAGAATATAACCATAAAGGGCTCCAAGTTTAAAATAGAAGAAATCAATAATTACAAAGTAATAGTAAAGGGGAATATTAAAGAAATTATTTTTAGTATGAAGGAGTAGTTATGTTAATATTTAAGTTGATGTATTTAATCAGAGGCTATGTAGTTATTCGCGTAAATAGCATAAACTCAGAGAAAACTTTAAATATACTCCGAAGAAGAAACATTAAAGTGTGGGATGTTGAAAAAAGAGACAAAGGAATAAAGTTTAAAATATCTTATGAAGATTATATTGCTCATTTAGACTTAATCAGTGAAATAATGAAGCCTGTAAGCAAAAAAGGTTTTATGTTAAAGCTTAACAAAATTAAGTTTAGAAGAGGCTTTTCAATTGGAATTGTAATATTAATAATATCACTTTATCTGCTTACTTCTATGATATGGGATGTTGAAGTTGTGGGAACAAACCAAACAAATAAAAATAAAATACTTGCCATCTTACAAGAGAATCAAGTAAAAGTTCCCGTCCCCATTTCACAAATAGAAGCAAAAAAATTAGAAACTTTAATATACAATAATTTAGACAATTTTAAATTTGTGGAAGTCTTTGTGGAAGGCTCAAAGTTAATTATTTTTGTAAAAGAAAAGCAACCTGAAAAGGCTATCATAAAAAGCAATGAGCCAAGCAGCATCATTTCTTTAAAAAATGCAATTATAAGCAAGGTAATTGCAAAAAGCGGTCAGCCGGTTGTTAAGGAAGGTGACGTTGTTTATGAAGGTCAAACATTAATTATGGGTATTGTTAAAAATAAAAATTCCGATGAATTTGTGATGGTACCTTCCGATGGTAGTGTTTATGCCAAGACATATTATAATTTTGAAATGAAGGAAGAAAAGATAAGAAGCGTAAATGTGGCAACAAATAAAAGTAAGTCTGTTTATTACTTGAAAATAAATGGAAATAGTATTAAAATAATAGGTGACAAAGACCCTTATGAAAACTATAATTATAGGGAGAGTATAATAAATGTGCCTGTTATTTCAAATTTAACTGATATTAGTTTTTTAAAAAGTGTATACTATGAAGAAGTTATAAAAGATATTGAAATAGATAAAAAAACAGCACAAAACAAGATGAAAGTCAGTATGTATGATGAGTTGTTAAAAAAGTGTGATGAAGACAGCAGAATTATAAAGTCAACTATAAATTTTTCAGAAGATGAACAATTTTATTATTTAACAGCTCAAATTGAAGTAATTGAAGATATAGGCGAAAAGATTAAAATTTTTCCTATTAATAAAGAACAGACAGAAGTAACTCAGGAGGATTAATGGAATTTTTTGAAGAAAATGTTTTAATAGCAAATGAAGATGAATTAATTAAATTATTGGGGATTCATGACAAAAATATAAAAATAATAAAAAGCTACTATGATGTTAATATTTTAGTGAGAAACGGTGCACTAAAAGTAACCGGAGAAAAGGAAAAATCAGAAGCGGTAGCAAAAATATTAAAGGATATTTTAAATACAATTAGAGCAGATGGAGAAATAAGTGACCAAAAGATTATTTATTTAATAGAATCAAATAAATCTAATTCAAATATAGATTATAATCAAATTTTAAAGGAAGTAATCGTAACTTCTGCTTCAGGCAGAGTTATTAAAGCAAAAACAATAGGTCAAAAAAGATATATTGACCTTATAAATTCTAAAGATGTTACATTCGGAATAGGTCCTGCAGGAACAGGTAAAACATATTTAGCAGTAGCTGCTGCTGTTAATGCGTTCAGGAAAAAGGAAGTTGAGCGTATAATTCTTACACGACCGGCTGTTGAAGCAGGAGAAAAGCTTGGATTTTTACCGGGAGATTTACAGGATAAAGTAGATCCTTATTTAAGACCTCTTTATGATGCTCTTTTTGATATAATGGGAATAGAAAACTACATGAAAAATGTTGAAAAGCAATTGATTGAAGTTGCTCCCTTAGCTTATATGAGAGGTAGGACACTTGATTCATCATTTATAATTTTAGATGAAGCCCAAAATACCACAAATGAGCAAATGAAGATGTTTTTGACACGTTTGGGTTACGGCTCAAAAGCTGTAATAACAGGTGATATAACTCAAATAGACCTTCCTGAGGGAAAGAAATCAGGACTTAAGTCTGTTATCCACATTTTAAAGGAAGTTGAAGATATAGGTTTTATGTTTTTTCACACAACTGATGTAGTAAGACATAAATTGGTTCAAGATATAATAAAAGCATATGAAAAACACGAGGTAAATAAAAAATGATAAATGTATTGTTTGATGACAGACAAGATTTTATGGAAATTACCACTGATAACGAAGATGCAATAAAAAAGGCTGTTGAAGCAGTTTTAAAAGCAGAAGAGCTACATGGAGATTTTGAAGTAAGTGTTTCATTTGTTACTAATGAAGAAATAAAAGAACTTAACAGAGATTATAGAAATGTAGACAGTGAAACAGATGTTTTATCTTTTCCTATGGATGACGAATTTGATGGTGTTACTATACTTGGAGACATTGTGCTTTCAACTCAAAAAATAATTGAACAAGCTAATGATTTGGGTAACAGCTTAGAAAGGGAAATGCTTTATTTGACTGTTCACAGCATGCTGCATCTAATTGGATATGACCACATGAATGATGATGAAAAAAAGGAAATGAGAGAAAAAGAAAAAGAAATAATGAAAAATTTAAAAATATTTAAATAATTCTACTTAGGGGTAAGACATGAAAAATTTAATTATATTGATTTTATTGATGCTGTTTATCAGTGGTTGTGCAGCACAAAAAGTTGAAAAACCCATAATAGAAGAGCCTGTTGAGATTGAAGAACCGGCAGTAGAAGATGAGCCTGAAGAAACAGAAATAGAAGATCCGGTCGAAGAAATTGACCCAAATACCATTGTTTCCCCCTTTGATGGTTTAAGATATTATCCTGAGGAATTATCCAAAAGACCTGTGGCAGTATCTATTGACAATCATCCAAGAGCAAGATGGCAGGCAGGTATCAGCCAAGCTGAAATTGTTTATGAGTTTGAAGTAGAAAATCCCTATACCAGATATTTATGTATTTTTCTTGTAAAGGAACCGGAACAAGTTGGTCCTGTAAGAAGTGCAAGACCATATATAATTTACTATGCTCTTGAAAATGATGGGATATTTGTCCATGTAGGTGGAAGCCAGGATGCTTTTGCAGAAATCAAAAGACTTAGCGTTGCTGATGTAGACGGACTTTATTCAGGAGCTATGTGGAGGTACAATGATACAGGAAAATATGCACCTCACAATATGTACACTACATTATCATCCATTAGAAAAGAAGCAGAAAGGTATGGATACAGAACTGAAAGCAGCTATGAAGGATATAAATTCAATGTAAAGAATGTACAATTATCTGAGAATTTTGAAATAAGTTCTGCAAAAGAAGTAAATATAGTTTACAATGATTACAATAAAACAGATTACATATATGATGAAGAAAATGGTTTATATTTAAGATTTAAAGATGGTGAAAAACATATTGATGAACTGGATAAAAATCAGATAACTGCAAAAAATATAATTGCAATAGAAGCTTCCAAATCTGTATTGGACAATGAAGGAAGATTGTTTATAGGAACCATTGGTGAAGGAAATGGTATTTATGTTACAAATGGTGAAAGCATTCCAGTAATTTGGAAGAAACCTTCTGAAAAAGAGAGATTAAAATTTTTTACAGATGCAGAAGAGTTAATGTTAAATCCGGGTAACACATGGATACAGGTTGTCAACAGCTTGAACAACATAACTTTAAAATAAAATCATTTTGTCATCTGAGCGATAGCAAAGGAGCTCAGGTTTTAAAAGATGAGATTAAGAAAATAAGAAAGGGGACAAAATGGAAGACAAGTTACTTATTAAAATTGCAATGGAAGCAAGAGAAAAATCATACAGCCCATATTCAAAATATAAGGTAGGAGCTGCAGTTTACACAAGAAGCGGAAAAGTCTTTACCGGTTGCAACATAGAATCAGCATCTTTTACTCCTACCATATGTGCAGAAAGAGTTGCTTTTACAAAATGCATTTCTGAAGGTTATAAAGATATAGATAAAATTGCCGTAGTTGGAAGTGAAATAAAAACTTCTTTTCCTTGTGGTGTTTGTAGGCAGTTTATGGTAGAATTCGGTAAAGATATAAAGGTTATTTGTGCTAAAAATATAGATTCCTACGATGTTTATACCTTGGAAGAATTATTGCCTCACAGCTTCGGCCCAGATGACCTTGACAAATAGAAAGGAAAAGTATGTTTAAATCAGGATTCGTAACGATAATAGGAAGACCAAATGTAGGCAAATCAACATTGATGAACAGTATGATAGGAGAAAAAATATCCATAATGTCTGATAAGCCTCAAACTACGAGAAATAAAATAAGAACAGTTTATACTGATGATGAAGCTCAAATTATATTTATGGATACTCCGGGAATTCATAAACCTAAAAATCAGCTTGGTGAATTTATGAATACAGAAGTAGACTCTGCATTAGAGGAAATGGATGTTTTGATAATGATAACTGATGAATTTAACAAAATAGGACCTGGGGATGAATTTATTATTGAAAAAATCAAGGATATAAAATCTAAAAAAATATTAATAATAAATAAAATAGATAAATTTGACCAAGAGGCTGCTTTAAGAATTGCAGCTGAATTTGAGAAATACAAGGTTTTTGATGATATAGTACCTATATCCGCTCTTAAAAATTTCGGTGTCGATAAATTAACCAAGTTAATTATAAAATATTTAAAACCGGGACCTATGTATTTTCCGGAAGATTATATTACTGACAGGCCGGAGCGTTTTATAGCAGCTGAAATTATTAGGGAAAAAGCTCTTATGTATTTACAAGAAGAAGTTCCTCACGGAATTGCAGTAGAAATTGAAGAAATGAAGGAAAGAAAAGGTCGTGACCTTATTGATATAAGAGCAAGTATTATGTGTGAGAAAAAATCTCACAAAAGTATTATAATAGGTAAAGAAGGCAGAAAAATTAAAGGTATCGGCAAAAGTGCCAGGGAAGATATAGAAAGGCTGTTAGGAAGTCAGGTTAATTTGCAGCTGTTTGTAAAAATTCAAGAAAACTGGCGTGATAATAATTATCTTTTGAGAAGTTTAGGATATGATAAAAAATGATCCATGAAGAAATTCTTATTTTAAAAGAAGTGAATTATAAAGAAAATGATAAAATACTTCATGCCTTGACCAAAACAAGGGGTAAAATTCAGATTATTTCAAAAGGATCAAAAAAAAGCAATTCTCATTTAATAAATGCATCACAGTTGTTTGCATATTCAAAATGTACACTCAATGTATCAAAGGATATGTATATATTAACTTCTGCAGAGCTTTTGGACAATTTCTACAACTTAAAAAATAATATGGATGCTTATTATAATGCATGTTATATTATAGAGCTTATAAGCTATGTGGCACAAGAAAATGAATATGATAACAGAGTATTTGATATGACTGTATCCATTTTGTATCACATGTGTGTTTACAAAAAGGATTTTGATAAACTAACTTGTGCTTATGAACTGAAATTAGTATCAATGCTTGGGTACAAGCCTGATTTTATGCATTGTTTACATTGTGGCTCATCGATAAAGGCTGACAGCAAATTTTCTGTAACTGAGGGAGGAATATTTTGTAGCAGTTGCGTAAATTTTGGAAATGGAATAATTGTTACATATAATGAAATACTAACTTTGGAAAGTATTTTAAAATCTAAGTTTGAAAATGTAGGATTTATCGAAGTATCAAAAAATATAATGAGCTTAGTAAGAAAATTCTTATTTTATTATATCGGCAAAGATAATTTTACTACATTAAAACTTATATAAGAAAGGATATTTATATGGAAAATGATAATCTGCAAAAAATCGATGAAATTTTAAGGCGTACAAACACAGACTACAGTACTGCTAAAGAAGCTTTGGACGCTGCTAATGGTGATGTTCTTGAAGCAATAATCATAATAGAAAATCAGCAAAAAGGAAAAACAGGCAGCAGTTCATTCAGAGGCGAACAAATAATGAATCAGCTGAAGGATATTTTGGCAAAAGGAAATTCTACAAAGCTTACAATTAAGAAAAACAATGAAGTTATTATTAATATCCCAATAACTGCAAGTTTAGTTGGTGCATTTATAGCTCCATTTTTGTCAGCAGCAGGTATAACTGTAGCACTTCTTGCGAAATGTTCTGTAGAAATCACCCAATCTGACGGTAAAATTATTGACCTTGGACAAAAGGTAGATGAAGGTATATCGGCAGTAAAGGATGCAGTACAGGATGTAGCAGAAGGTGCTGAAAACTTAAAGGATGACTTTGTAGGCTCATTTAACAAAAATAATGATCAATATTAAAAGAAAATCTTGACATAAAATCATTATTTTGTTACATTATAGTAAATTGAGACTGTGAGAAAGAAGAGTAGTCTAAGTGCTTAATTTACAGAGAGTCAGATAAGGTGAAAGCTGATATGAAGCATTAGATGAAGGGAGCTTTTGAGTCATTTACTTTAAGAGGACGAGGAAACTCGTCAAATAGGGTGGAACCGCGGAAGTAAATCTTTCGTCCCTATATGGGATGAGAGATTTTTTGTATGCCCTGACCCCATTTAAACGACCAAAAGGCAAGTGAAAATGGCGGTAGCAAGTCTTTGAGGGCAAAAGGAATGTTCCCAAATTTATAAATTGGTGAATTCCCCTGCACTACATAAGAAAACAAAAACTTCATCCAAGAAAATTATTTATCTTAATATGGAGGGTATCATGGCAAAGACTGAGAAAAACAAATTAGAAAAATTAGTTTCACTATCTAAATCAAGGGGTATAATTTTTCCGGGCTCCGAAATTTACGGAGGCTTAGCAAACACATGGGATTATGGTCCTTTGGGTGTAGAAATTAAAAACAATGTTAAAAGAGCATGGTGGAAAAAATTCATTCAGGAAAGTCAATACAATGTAGGTTTGGATGCTGCAATACTTATGAATCCGACAACTTGGGTTGCATCAGGACATGTGGGAGGATTTTCAGACCCATTAATGGATTGTAAGGAATGCAAGGCAAGATTCAGAGCAGATAAGCTTATTGAAGATTACATGAAGGAAAAAAATGATGAGCAAATAGTTGACGGCTGGACAAATAATCAAATGGAAACATATGTTTTAGAGAATAAAGTACAATGTCCTGAATGCGGTGCACATAATTTTACATCCATAAGAAAGTTTAACCTTATGTTTAAAACATTCCAGGGAGTTACCGAGGATTCACAATCAGAGCTGTATTTAAGACCTGAAACTGCACAAGGTATTTTTGTTAATTTTAAAAATGTGGCACGCTCCACGAGAAAAAAGATTCCTTTTGGAATAGGACAAATAGGAAAATCCTTCAGAAATGAAATTACACCAGGTAACTTTACTTTTAGAACAAGAGAATTTGAGCAAATGGAGTTGGAATTTTTCTGCAAGCCGGGTGAAGACTTGGAATGGTTCTATTATTGGAAAGAATTTTGTATGAATTGGTTGTTAAGTCTTGGAATGACAAAAGAAAATGTAAGATTTAGAGATCATGAGCAGGCAGAATTGTCACATTACAGCAAAGCAACATCAGATATTGAATATTTGTTCCCATTTGGTTGGGGTGAATTATGGGGAATTGCTGACAGAACTGATTTTGACCTTAAACAACATATAAATGTTTCAGGTTCAGATTTATACTACGTAGACCCTGTAACTAATGAAAAATTCATACCATATTGCGTAGAGCCATCCCTTGGTGCAGACCGCGTAATGTTGGCACTTTTAGTAGATGCTTATAATGAAGAAGTATTGGAAGACGGTACAGACAGAGTTGTTCTTAAGCTTCATCCTGCATTGGCTCCTTTTAAAGCTGCAGTATTGCCGCTTACCAAGAAATTAAATGAACAAGCAACAGAACTTTATCACAAGCTTACCAAATATTTTAATGTTGATTATGATGACGCGGGAAGTATAGGAAAAAGATACAGAAGACATGATGAAGTTGGAACACCTTATTGTATTACCTTTGACTTTGATTCATTGGAAGATAATGCAGTAACAATAAGAGACAGAGATACAATGGAGCAAGTTAGAATAAAGATAGATGATTTGGTATTATTTATTGAAGAAAAAATAAGGTTTTAAAGGAATGGGGACACACCTAAAAGGAAAGTTACTCTTTAGGGTAATGTATTTAGATATGTCCCCGTGAAAGGGGCGCTTAAAATTAAACTTTCAGAGAGACAAGATCAAATAATTGAAATAATTGAAAATAATCAGCCTATTACAGGAGAAGCAATAGCAGAAAAATTAGGACTTACAAGAGCAACTCTAAGACCTGACTTAGCTGTTTTATCCATGTGCGGTTTGATTGATGCAAAGCCGAAAGTTGGTTATTTCAGTTCGAACAAGAAAAATAAAAAGGATATATTTGAGAAGTTGTCATCCATATGTGTTTCTGATATAAAATCAGTTCCCATAAATGTAACAGAATCCACAAGTGTTTATGATGCAATTGTTTCAATGTTTCTTGACAATGTAGGAACTCTTTTTGTAGTGGAAGACGAAGGCTTAAAAGGTGTTATATCAAGAAAAGATTTATTGAAAGCTGCACTTGGCGGCGGCGATTTAAATCAGATTCCTGTGGGTATAATTATGACAAGAATGCCTAAAATAGTTTATTGTGCTGAGGATGAATCCATATTTAATGCAGCTGAAAAAATAATAGAAAATGAAGTTGACTGTGTGCCTGTTGTTATGAATTTGCCGGATGGCAGGCTAAAAGCTGTAGGCAGAGTGTCAAAAACAAATATAACAAAAGTAATTCTTGATATTTCAAGGTAAGGGGTAGGTATGGATAAGATAAATATATATGCTGCTTCTGATTCAGTGGGGGAAACAGCTGAACAAGTGGCGAGAGCGGTAATGAGGCAATTTGATGTAGCAGATTACAGTGTTAAAAGATTTTCCTTTATAAGCGATAAAGAATCAATTGACGATTTAATTACAAAAGCAAGGGAAGAGAATGCATTTATAGTTTTTACATTAGTTGTGGAGGAACTAAGAGATTACCTTGCACAAAAGGCTGCTCTTTATAATATAGGAGCAGTGGATATTTTAACCCCTGTACTTCTTCCATTGGTAAAGGAGCTTGGACTTTCTCCCAAATATGAACCGGGACTTCTCAGGAAGCTTGATGAAAAATATTTCAAAAAAGTAGAAGCTGTTGAATTCGCGGTAAAATATGATGACGGAAAGGATACAAGGGGAATACTTTTAGCAGATATAGTGCTGATTGGAGTATCAAGAACATCTAAGACACCCCTTTCAATGTATTTAGCCCATAAGAATTTAAAGGTAGCTAATATTCCATTAGTACCTGAAGTTAGTCCTCCGGAGGAGCTTAAGCATATTCCTGCTAAAAGAATTATAGGATTAACACTTAATATTGATAATTTAAATAAAATCAGGAAAGAAAGACTTAAAGCTATGGGTTTGAAAGATACAGCAAATTATGCAACATTTGAAAGAATACTTGAAGAATTGACATATGCTGATGAAATTATGAAAAAGCTTAATTGCAAGATTATAGATACAACTAATAAAGCTGTTGAAGAAACTGCATCTATAATTTTAAATTATATTCAAGAATATAAATAAGCAGGTGATGGTGGTGAATATCAGAGAAAAATACGAGCAATTTGAATTAGAGTATTTATCTAAATATGCATCCAAGGCTATTCTCTCAAAAGGAAGAAAAACTGATGAGCCAAAGTGCGAAATAAGAACTGACTTCCAGAGGGATAGAGACAGGATATTGCATTCTAAATCTTTCAGAAGGCTTAAGCATAAAACTCAGGTATTCTTATCTCCGGAAGGAGACCATTATAGAACAAGACTTACACATACCCTTGAAGTTTCACAAATATCAAGAACAATTGCAAGAAGCTTAAATTTAAATGAGGATTTAACGGAAGCAATCGCCTTGGGACATGATTTAGGTCATACTCCTTTTGGTCATACGGGTGAAAGAATTCTAAGGAATTTGTGTGAAAATGGTTTTAAGCACAATGAGCAAAGTTTAAGAGTAGTGGATTTTTTGGAAATTAGGAATGAAAAGCCGGGGCTTAACTTGACATATGAGGTAAGAGATGGTATATTAAATCATCCTTCAGGGTGCACTCCTTCAACACTTGAAGGTGAAATAGTAAGTATATCAGACAGAATTGCTTATATAAATCATGATATTGATGATGCGGCAAGGGCTAATATTATAAGTAAAATTCCTGATAAATTCCTAAAAAGGTTGGGAAGCAGTCACGGTCAAAGAATAAATACCATGATAATGGATATTATTCAAAATTCAGAAAACAAAAACAAGATAATAATGAGTGATGAAATTGCAGAACTGACCAAGGAACTTCGTGATTTTTTGTTTGAAAATGTTTATTATAACAGTATAGCAAAAAGTGAAGAAGATAAAACAATGTTCATAGTTGAAAAAATATATGAATATTACACAAAGAATTTTGACTCTCTGCCTGAATTTTATATTAATATTTATAATAATAACAATTTCAGCAAGGGAGAAATTATTAAGGATTACATAGCGGGTATGACGGACAGGTATGCAATGAAAGCATTTGAAGAATTGTATATACCTAAACCCTGGCATTAAAAAGCTCCACCAAATTTAACAGCTTGTCATGAAAAATT
>CAZCTI010000065.1:0-11098 GCA_964501385.1 uncultured Clostridia bacterium | reverse complement strand
CATACTAACACACTCCTTAAATTATCTTATTGTAACAAAAGGATTATGCTCTGCTATGCTGTAATTATTGTTGTTATAACCATATATCATTCAATTAATTATGTCAATGTTAATTTGCTAAATAATGGATATTTATAAAGATGTCCGTCTAATCTTGAGCTTGTTTTATATTGAAAAGAAAATGTTTCAGTTACAATTGAAAAATTGATTGTCCAGTAAGAACCGTCCCCACTGGTCATCTTGATTGTCCAGTAAGAACCGTCCCCACTGGTCAAAATTATAAACCCCTTGTATTAATTATATACAAAGGGTTTGGAAATTTAATATGCGTAAATCATTCTGCCGTATTGAACAGATACGGGCTTTGATAAAATCCATTGATTTGTTGTTGAATCGTCATAGTAGAACAATGCGCCGTTTGTGGTATCAACTCCGCTTAATGCTTCTTTTGCTGCTCTAATGCATTCTTCATTGGCAGCTCTTTTTATCCAGCCATTTTCAACAGGGGTGAATTGGTAGTATCCGTTAATGTTTTGATTAATCACACCGCTGATTGTAGGTGCAAATAAACCGCTTTTTACCCTGTTAATAACAACTGAGCCAACTGCAACTTTTGCTGCATAGGGCTGGCTTTCAGTTTCGGCCATTATTAGTCTTGCAAGCAAATCTAATTCTTCGGCAGTATAATTTTGAGATTCTACAACAGGTTGTTTAACAACAGGCTCTTCGACATTTGTTTCTTCTTTAACTTCCGGCTCCTTAGTTACAGGGGCACCAGGCTCTTCCTTAATTTCTGCTACCGGTAATGGAATTTCCAAAACCTGTCCAACCAATATAATATTTGTCCAAATATTGTTGGCTTGTCTTAGACTAAACAGTGAAATATTATATTTTTGTGATATTTTATATAATGTATCACCAGGCTGCACTATGTATTTTGCATTTGGAATATTAATTACTTGCCCAATATTTAAATCGTAGCTTTTTAAATTGTTGGCAACTATTAAATTTGACACGGTTGTTTCATAGGTTTTACTTATTTTATACAAAGAATCACCTTTAACGGTTATGTGAGTTGCTGCATATGCATCTGCAGACATAGACATGGTTAGTCCAATAGTAAGACTTGTTGCTAATAGAATTGATTTTAATATTTTTTTATTCATTTTATCCTCCTTATGCCTTCCAGGTTAGTTGACGGATTAGGGTTGAGGTACCCCGTCTATAAAGACTTCACCCCGATATATATCCCCGGTACCCTTTATGAGATTCGGCTGATAAAATTGTAAACAACATTTAATTTATAATCAATGGAAAGACTTTGAAGTCAAGGATATATAACACATGCATTGAAAAATATTCTTGAATCTTAAGTGGATTCTTAATAAATTATTGTTGAAATTTGAACACCAATACTTATTATTCAATCAAATGTTAATGTTTTCTTAAGAGGTGTTATGATAATTAATTTGTCCACTGAGAACCGTCCCCTCTGGGCTTGCTGAGAACCGTCCCCTCTGGGCTTGGGCTCCCCTCTGGGCTTTTTAATTTGTCCAGTGAGAACCGTCCCCGATGGGTTGTCCCCGATGGGTTGGTTAAAAAAGAGATTCTGATTTTTCAGAATCTCTTTTAGATAAGCTAAATTTGGTTATACACTTTTTACGCAGTTTTCTTTTAATCTTGTCAAGTATGCTTTTTCTACTGTGTCGTAAACATCATATTCTTTTTCTTTGCTGTTTAATGTTGGTACGTAAAGTTCAACTGCTGCTGTTTCTTCAGCTTCTTCTTTGTATACTGCATTTAACAGCTCTGCTAATTTTGCAAACACTTGTAAGTTTGACATTCCTGTCAATGGTTTTATAGCTTGAACTACATTTCTAACTGTACCGTCTGCACTTACTATTGTACCATTGCTTTCTGCTATGCTGCAAAGTGGAAGTACGTATTCAGCTAATGCTGTAGTTTCATTTTCCATAATGTCAAATGCCGCAAAGAATTTTAAGCCGTTAATACCTTTCTTAAGTTCAGGAACATTTCCTAATATATCTTCGCCTATTACTACAAGGCCTTTCAGATCATTGTTTAATAAAGCTTTCTTAATTTCTTCACCGGAAGTTCTAAAGCCAATATTCCATGCTCCCTGGCTGTTTGCTTTAGCTTTTAATACTATCATGCCTCTGTGTGGACGAGTTAAGTTTCCTGTTAATACAGTTATATCAGCTAATACTTTTAATGCTGCTTTTGGCAATGTGTTTTCGTCAGCAATAATGATTGGTTTTTTAGCTTTCTTAAATGCATCTGCAACAGATACTGCAGCCGGCATTACTTCAACTTTTTCTAATGCTTTAATAAGCTCTTCACCATTTACAAAACCACTTATTGCTTCTTTCTTAATTGTTCCGTTATCAACCAATACTTTAAGAACTCGTGTAAAGAATACTTCATAATCAGTTACATCAACTTTTGTGGCAAAATTATTCATTTTTGTTTCAATTGCAGATGCAGAAATAATTTTCTTTGTATTTGAAAGTCTTCTTAACTTCATTCCTGCTGCAGGGTGATGTTCGTATAATTGTCCTGCTGAAATTATTAAATCAGCCGCATCTAATTCTTCAGCTGTTATAGTAGACTCATTTTTGCCAAATACAGCTTCAACTCCAGACTCTGAATCCACTGTAAATGAACCTTTATACTTAGTGTTTAATTCATCTGCAACAGCTTTAATATATTTAAACTCTTCGTTGGTTAATTTAGGTGAAACTACAAATGCTATTGAATTATCTCCATACATACTTTGTATGCTTCTTAATCGTTTAGCTGTTTCAAATATGGCAGTATTTAAGTCTATAGTCTCATAAATTCCTTTAACTTTTACTTTAGCATCAACTAATCTGTTTTCATTGTTAATGTGCTCTATACCGAATTTACCTTTGCCACATGCAGGTATTTCTTTGTCCTTAGGACTTGATGCCTTATAAATAACATCATCCTTATGCTCATATACAATTTCACATCCTACTGAACAGTAGCTGCAAACTGATTTTGTCTGCTTAAGATCCAAAGGAATTTCCTTTATATTATCTCTTCTGTCAAGCCAAGCACCAACCGGACATATATCAATACATTGACCGCAGGATATACAGCTTGTTAACTTTAATTCCTGTTGGAATGCAGGAGCTACAAATGTTGCATTTCCTCTTTCAACAAATCCAAGAGCTGAAGCTCCTACCACTTCGTTGCACGTACGTACACAAAGCCCGCATAGTACACATTTATCAACATTTTGTGATATAAACGGATGGTCAGTTTCTTTGAATTTCTTTTCATTTGTTGCATGATATTTTACTGTATCAATTTCATATTTCTTAATATAATCAACCAACTGGCATTCAAAGTAATCCTTACAACCGCATTCAAGACATCTTTGACCTTCTCTTACTGCTTCTTCCTCTGTCATGGTAGGAAGTATTGGCTGGAAATTATGCTTTCTAATTGCCGGCTCAACAGTTCTGTGAGGTACTCTTGCTACTTTTTCTCTATCTTTGAAATCTTCCTTTGTTACTTCCGTATAAACTAATTTTATTTCATTATAAGGAATAATTTCGCCTGCCAAGTAGCTGCTTATAACTCCTGCTGCACTTCCACCTTGTGCAATAGCATCTATTGCTATTTTAGGTCCAGTTGCAGCATCTCCTCCGGCAAATACTCCCTTAATATTAGTTTCAAAAGTTTCTTCATTAATTATTATATTTTTCTTTCTGCCTTGTAATACATTGATTTTGCCACAGTCAACTTCCTGACCTATTGCTGCAATAATTGTATCTGCTTCAAATGTTACAAATTCTCCTGTAGGTACAGGGCTTTGCCTGCCTGATGCATCCTTTTCGCCAAGAACCATCTTTTCACATTTAAGTCCTGTAACTTTTTCTCCGTCACTTTCAACTAATTCAGGTGCGAAAAGATAAGAGAATATTACTCCTTCTTCTTTTGCTTCTTTTATTTCTATTTTTTCGGCAGGCATTTGTTCTTCACTTCTTCTGTAAACAACTCTTACTTCTTCTGCTCCAAGACGTATGCTTGTTCTTGCAACGTCCATTGCAGTGTTTCCGCCGCCTACTACTATTACTTTCTTACCTATTTTAAAAGGCTTGTTTTCTGCTACATTTATTAAGAAATCAATTCCACCTAAAACTCCCGGGGTATTTTCTCCTTCACATCTCATAGGAGAGCTTTTCCACGCTCCAATTCCAAGGAATACTGCATCGTATTTGCTCTGCAAATATTCTAAAGACATGTCTTCGCCAATTTTTACTCCATAATGAATTTTGGCACCCATTTCTTCAATAATTGCAACTTCAGCATCAACTACACTTTTTGCAAGTCTGTATTCAGGAATACCATATCTAAGCATTCCACCGGGTTTTGGCATTGCTTCATATATATCTACTTCATGTCCATCTACCAAAAGGTAATATGCTGCAGAAAGTCCTGCAGGACCTGCTCCTACAACAGCAACTCTTTTGCCTGTTGATGGTTTTAGTTCAGGAATATATGGATTCCCTGTGTTTAAATCATAATCAGCTGCAAATGTTTTAATGCAAGCTATTGATACAGATTCCTCCACATGTTGTCTACGACATGCTTTTTCGCATGGATGAGGACAAACTCTTCCTATACATGCAGGTAATGGTAACTTTTGTTTTATTAATTTCAATGATTCTATATATTGTCCATTGGCAACCAAACCAACATAACCTTGTACATCTGTCTCTGCAGGACAATTTAAAGTACATGGGGGTTTACAGTCTCCTATATGCTGAGAAACCAATAAATTAAGAGCAGAGTTTCTTGCTTCTATTACTTTTGGAGTATTTGAGCTGACAACTAATCCGTCTGATACGGGAGTTGCACATGATCTTGCAATTTTAGGCTGTCCCTCAATTTCTACTATACACAATCCACATCCTGCATATACTTCCAATCTTTCATCAAAACACAGGTGTGGAATTTCTATACCATTTTCTAAAGCTGCTTGGAGTACTGTCTTCCCAGCTTCAGCTGTAATTTCTTTTCCGTTTATATTAAGTTTTACTAAGGCCACGGCTAATCCTCCTTCTTAATTTTTCTGTACAGCGCCAAATCTGCATACGCTGTAGCAATTTCCGCATTTAATACATAATTCTTGATTTATTTCATGAGGATTTTTAACAGTTCCTGATATACAGTTTACAGGACACTTTCTTGCACACAATGTACATCCTGTACATTTATCCTTGTCAATTTCATAAGTTAATAAGGCCTTGCAGTGCTTTGCAGGACATTTCTTATCTATTACGTGTGCAATATATTCATCCTTAAAATATCTTAAAGTAGCTAATACAGGGTTTGGAGCTGTTTGTCCTAGACCGCACAAAGATGAATCCTTAACACTGTTTGCTAAGCTTTCAAGCTCGTCTAAGTCTTCCATTGTTCCATCGCCTGCAACAATTCTTTCAAGGATACTGAGCATTCTTTTTGTTCCAACTCTACATGGTGTGCATTTACCGCAAGATTCATCAACTATAAAGTCTAAGAAAAATCTTGCAATGTCAACCATACAGTTATCTTCATCCATTACGATCATTCCGCCTGAGCCCATCATAGAGCCGACTTTAGCAAGGTTTTCATAATCAATTGGAGTATCAAGGTGGTCAGCTGTCAAACATCCTCCGGAAGGTCCTCCAGTTTGGACTGCTTTAAATGCTTTTCCCTTAGGGCATCCGCCGCCTATGTCATATATAACTTCTCTTAATGTTGTTCCCATTGGTACTTCAACAAGTCCTGTGTTTGTAATTTTTCCGCCAAGTGCGAATACTTTTGTTCCAGGAGATTTTTCTGTACCAAAGCTTTTAAACCATTCAGGTCCCTTTAATATAACTTGAGGAACATTAGCCAAAGTTTCAACATTGTTAATTACTGTTGGTTTTCCCCAAAGACCTTTGTTGGCAGGGAATGGAGGCTTAACTTTTGACATTCCTCTATTTCCTTCAATTGACTGCATAAGTGCAGTTTCTTCACCGCATACGAATGCACCGGCACCAAGTCTTGTTTCTATATCAAAATCAAAGCCTGAATTAAATATATTTTTGCCTAAAAGACCTAATTCTTTTGCTTGATCAATTGCTATGTGAAGTCTATGAACAGCAATGGGATATTCTGCTCTAACGTATATATATCCTTTTGTAGCACCTATTGCATAGCCCGCAATAGCCATTGCTTCCAATACTGCATGAGGGTCTCCTTCAAGAACGCTTCTGTCCATAAATGCACCCGGGTCTCCTTCGTCAGCATTGCATATAATATATTTTTGATCTGCTTTATTTGGAGCTGCAAAACTCCACTTCATTCCTGTAGGAAAACCTGCACCGCCTCGACCTCTTAAGTTAGCATCCTTCATTAATTTAATTACACCCTCCGGAGTCATTTCTGTCAATGCTTTTCCTAAAGCCATATAACCGTCTCTTGCAATATATTCATTTATATCTTCAGGGTTTATTACACCGCAATTTCTCAGTGCAACTCTTTTTTGTTTACTGTAAAACTGAACATCCATCAATGACTTATGATCTTCCGCGTGCTCAACTTTTGCTTTTTCTTTAAATAAATATTTTTCTACTATTCTTCCTTTTAATAAATGTTCTTCTACTATTTCATCAACCTTGTCAACAGTCATTCTTGAATAAAAAGAACCTTCTGGATATACTATTACAATTGGTCCTTCTTCACATAGACCAAAGCAACCTGTTCCAACAACCTGGACTTCTTTGTCTAATTTTACTTCTTTAATTTTCTCTTCAAATCTTTCTCTTACTAATTGAGATTTAGAAGAAGTACATCCGGTTCCCCCACATACTAACACATGAGATCTGAAAATCGCCATGATTTTACCTCCATTTTTATTATCTATTCAGCCGATCCGATTGTGTATTCTTTTATAGCATTTCCGTTAACCAAATGCTCTGCAACAATTTTTTTCACTTTTTCAGGGTCAACATGAATGTATGTTACCTTTTCTTTATCAGGTGTATATACTTCAACTATAGGCTCATATGTGCACATACCAATACAGCCTGTTTGAACAACTTGTATATTATTTAAATTTCTTTTAGCCACTTCTTCTACAAATGTACTTAGAACCGGCCTTGCTCCTGCAGATATTCCGCATGTGGCCATACCAACAATAACTCTAATGTTCTTATCTGTATTTCGCATTTCCACATTTTTTATTGCTTCATCTCTTAATTTTTTTAATTCTTCCAAAGATTTCATGCAAAGCCCTCCCTATTTGTATTTGCTTAGTATACTTTTTATTTTTTGTGCTTCAACTTTACCGTAAACATCATCGTCAATCATCATAACCGGTGCCAATCCGCAACAACCTAAGCAACGTGTAGCTTCGAGTGTGAACTGTTTGTCGTCTGTGGTTTTACCAACCTTCACATTTAATTCCTCGGCAAGTTTATCCATAATTTCTTGAGAACCTTTTACATAGCATGCTGTTCCCAAGCATACTCCGATTTTATGTTTACCTTTTTCTTCTGTAGAAAACTGTGTATAAAATGTTACAACACCGTAAATGTCAGCTAATGGAATATTTGTTTCATCTGAAATAAACTGTTGAACTTCAAGTGGCAAGTACCCAAATATGCCTTGAGCCTTTTGCAATATTTGCATCGTTACCCCTTGTGAATTTTTTACCGAATCAATGTATTTTTTCAATTCATCAAATTCACTTTTCTTTGATAATACAAATTCGTTCTGCAATTTACTAACCTCCATAATTGATTATAAAACAATAAACATAATTATATATTCAATAACTTAAAAAGTCAACAATGGTATTTATATTTTTAATATATTTATTGTTAATTTTTTATCATATATGTATAAAAAATCCCCATTATTTTGAGGATTAGTATTTTAAAAATGTTTTTTATAAAAAGCGTTATATGCTTTGTAAGTCATGTATAAATCGGTCTTTGAAATTAACTCGTAAGGAGCATGCATACTCAATACAGGAACTCCAATATCTACCACATCCATATTATAGTTTGCCATAATATATGCAATTGTTCCTCCACCGCCCTGGTCAACCTTTCCTAATTCTGATGTCTGCCATATAACATCATTTTCATTGAATAGTTTTCTTAACTTACCTATATATTCTGCATTAGCATCATTAGCTCCTGATTTACCCCTGCTGCCTGTATATTTAACAAGGGTCACACCCTTGCCCATAATTGCTGTATTTTGAATTTCAGATACTTGAGGATATGTAGGGTCAACTCCTGCGGCCACATCTGACGAAAGCATATGACTATTTTCCAAAGCTCTTTTCAATAATAATTCGCTGTATTCTCCATTGTTTTTTGTAGCAATAAGCTCTGCAACCATATTGTTGAAAAACATAGAGCACATACCTGTATTACCGTTGCTTCCAACTTCCTCTTTATCTGCAAACAATGCAACAGCTGTTTTTTGTGGAGAATCTATTTCTAAAATTGCTTTCAAGGATGTATATGCACAAACTCTGTCATCATGACCGTATGCCATTATCATTCCTCTGTCAATACCCACATCCCTTGCCTTTCCTGCAGGTACTATTTCAAGCTCTGCAGTTAAAAAATCTTCTTCAATCATGCCGTATTTTTCATTAAGAATTTTTAAAACATTTAATTTGAATTTTTTTTCATCATCCTTACCTTCTGCCGGGAGGCTTCCGATAATAACATTCAGTCCTTCACCTTCAATTGCTTCTGATAATTTTTTGTCATTTTGATCTTTTGCTAAGTGAGGAAGAAGATCAGTTATATAAAAGACAGGATCATTTTCATCATCTCCGATAGCAATGTCAATAACATCTCCATTTTCTTTAACAACTGTTCCATAAAGAGCTAATGGGATTGCAACCCACTGGTACTTTCTTATACCACCATAATAATGTGTTTTTAAAAGTGTTAATCCATGCTCTTCGTACAATGGATTTTGTTTTAAATCAATGCGGGGAGAATCAACGTGACTTCCTACTATATTCATTCCTTTTTCAACATCATCCTTGCCTACTACAACCAAGACAGCTGATTTTTCTTTGTTCACATAGTATAATTTATCCCCTTGCTTTATTCCCTTTTGTTCCTTAAAGTTTTTAAAACCGGCTTCTTTTGCACGTCTAACTATTTCATTAATGGAAAGTCTTTCTGTTTTTGAAGCATCTATAAATTTTTTATAATCATCAGCTAAATTAAAAACCTGTTCTTTTGTTTCCTTATTAACTTTTTCCCAAATAAAATTCTTTTTATAAAAAAGTTTGTCATTAACCATGTTAATCTCCTGTATTATTGTTTAGTATCATTAATTTTGCTAAGTAAACTTGACTATCCCTCTCAACACATTTAATATCATAGTTTTTAATTATATTAAACTCACCGTCATAGCCTCTCATAAGCCAATTCAAATCCGCATTAACAAAAAAACCTAATTCATCAAGTTCAATAATGTTAATTTTTTGAATTTCTACATTCATCGCTAACTCATAGTCTGTAGGACAATCAATTACCTTGTTTAATATATCCAAGTCATTTTCAAGCAGATTGTCTGATTCAATTTTGCTTAACTTTTTCTCTAAAGTGTCCATATCTTGACAGCTGTACAAAAATTCATTAATTACCTTTATCCGCTCATTTAACAAATATTCAATAGTATTTATTTCGTTATGGTATTCATAGCCGTTAATTGAATTATAACTGAATAAAAGCAATAATATCATGGTTAGAATAAATCTTCTTTTCATTTGTAATCCCCCTAAATAAAGATAGTCTTTTTATTATAGGGGGATATAATTGATTTTTTTATCAATTATTGTCGTGTTTAATATAAAATTAATCGTTTAATTTCAACAATATTTGCATTATGGCACAAGTTTTTTTACGCTTTTACGTTTTTCAATAGTAAATGGCAGCTCCATACGACCTTGCTTAGTTTTATCGCCCTTTATCATTTTTATAAGCATTCTCATACCTACTGCTCCTACATCATAGTAAGGTTCTCCTACAGTAGTAAGCTCAGGCCTTACAAATTTTCCTTCACGAATGTTTCCAAATCCTACAACAGACATATCATCAGGAACATTTATTCCATTATCTAAAAAGCTGTCAAGTATTCCTATTGCTATCTCATCAGAGCTGCAAACACAAGCAGTAAATTCCCCTGTTTCACTAATTATGGATTTACCTAATTCATATCCTTGGCTGTGTTTGTTTCCTCCAACAACATATACTTTTGAATAATCCAATGCATTATCTTCTACTGCTTTTAAATATCCTTCAACTTTTTCACTTTCAACTGAAGTTCTATTTTCAAAGTCAGAAAAATATGCAATTTTTCTATGTCCTTCTTCAATTAAATATTTTGTCATTTCGTAAACCGCAGCATGGCAGTCAATTGTAATATGATTCATTTTATCGCCTACATTTCTTGTAAAAAATACGCAAGGTTTATTGAAGCTTTTCGCCATTTTAATTATTTCATCATCAAATTTACTTCCTACAAGGAATAAACCTTCAGCTTGCTTCCTGTCCAAAAGCTGTAAATACTTTTCCTGAGTTTCAGTGCTCGAGTAGCTGCTGCATAGAAGAATATCATATCCGTACATTTTTCCTATTTCTTCAATTCCTCTTACAATATCAGCCACATAGCTTTGGGCTAAATTATTAACTATTACTCCTATTAAATATGATCTCCTTGTTACAAGGCTTCTTGCAACATCATTAGGTTTATATCCGGTTTCTTCAATAACTTTTAAAACTCTTTTTCTAACTTCCGGACTTACTGGTTTTGAATCATTTATAACTCTTGATACTGTTGAAATTGAAACTTCCGCAAGTCTGGCAACATCTTTGATTGTTATCATTTTTTTCCTCCTTTTTTTATTGGTAATGTATTCCTATATATTGTTATTATATACGTATCTCATCATAAAGGCAAATGTTATTTTCCTGTTTTCCTAAAAACACAAAAAACCACAAAAAAAAACCCACATGTGCCGCAAACCACTAATTCA
>CAZCTI010000064.1:0-11219 GCA_964501385.1 uncultured Clostridia bacterium | reverse complement strand
GGGAGAGAAGTATGATAGATATTAATAGAATTTTATGTAGTGAATTTAATTTAAAACCTTTTCAGGTTGAAAACACGGTTAAGTTAATCGACGAAGGGAATACAATTCCTTTCATAGCAAGATACCGCAAGGAGCAGACAGGCTCTTTGGATGATGTGGTATTAAGAGATTTATTTGAAAGACTTACATATCTAAGAAATCTTGAAATAAGAAAAGAAGAAGTAATCCGTTTAATTGAAGAGCAGGGAAAACTTACAGAAGAACTTAAAAATGAAATATTAAATGCTGATGTATTGCAAAGAGTTGAGGATTTATACAGACCTTACAAACAGAAAAAATCAACAAGAGCATCAAAGGCAAAAGAGAAGGGGCTTGAACCCTTGGCAGAAATTGTATTGGCACAAAATGTTATGGAAGGTGACCTTGAAGAAATTGCAAAGCCTTTCATAGATGAAGAAAAAGGAGTTAATAATGTTAAGGAAGCTTACGAAGGTGCTTGTGACATTATAGCTGAAATTGTATCTGACAATGCAGATTACAGAAAACATATAAGAGAAGTATATGTTCATGATGCAATACTAATATCTGAAGCTACTGATGAAGAAGAAAAAACAGTTTATGAAATGTATTATAAATTTGAAGAGCCTGTTAGTAAAATTGCAAACCATAGAATTCTTGCCATAAACAGAGGCGAAAAGGAAAAGAAATTAAAGGTTAAATTAAATACCCCTGATGAAAAAATCCTAAACTATTTAATATCAAATGAAATTAAAAATGAAAATGCAATAACTGCTGACTATTATTTGGCGGCAATTCAGGATAGCTACAAAAGGCTTATAATGCCTTCAATTGAAAGAGAAATAAGAAATATGCTCACCGAAAAAGCCGAAGAAGAAGCAATAAAGGTATTTGGAACAAATACAAAGAATTTATTGATGGTTCCTCCTGTTAAGGATGTGAGAATTCTTGCCATAGACCCAAGCTTTAGAACAGGCTGTAAATTGGCAGTATTGGATGGAACAGGTAAATTTTTGGAGCAGGGAGTAATATATCCTAACGAGCCAAGAAATGAAATTGAAAAATCTCAAAAAATAATGGCTGAAATTATAAAGAAATTTGAAATAGATGTAATTACAATAGGAAACGGAACAGCATCAAGAGAAACTGAGCAGGTTGTATCAGATATGCTGTCAAAATATACATTCCCTAAAAAAGTAACATATACAATAGTAAGCGAGGCGGGAGCTTCTGTTTATTCTGCTTCAAAATTAGCCCAAGAAGAATACCCTGAACTTGATGTTACCATAAGAGGAGCAATTTCAATAGGAAGAAGACTTCAAGACCCATTGGCTGAATTGGTAAAAATAGACCCTAAAAGTATAGGTGTAGGTCAATATCAGCACGATGTTAACCAAACAAAGTTAAGCCAGGAGCTTGATGGAGTTGTTGAAGACTGTGTTAACAGTGTAGGTGTTGATTTAAACACAGCTTCTCCTGCATTGCTTCAATATGTATCCGGAATATCCAAAACAATTTCTAAAAATTTAGTAAAATACAGAGAAGAAAACGGAAAATTCATAAACCGTAAAGAGCTTATGAAAGTAAAAATGCTTGGTGACAAAGCATTTGAACAATGTGCAGGTTTCTTGAGAATTTCAGACGGAGATAATCCATTGGACAAAACTGCAGTTCATCCTGAAACATATGAAATTGCAGAAGTACTTCTTAAAAAATTAGGTTATGATATTGAGGATGTAAGAACAGGAAATTTAAGAGACATTAATGAAAGAATTATGAAAATTCCCGTAAAAGAAGACAAAAAAACTAATATACAAGCAAAAAATACAAGACTTAAAGGTCTCGAAGCATTATCTCAAATAAGCTTTAAGGAAGATAAAAAACCTGCAAAAGAAAAAATTAAGGACAGAATAAAAGTGTTGGCTGAAGAATTAAATATTGGCATTCCTACACTTACAGATATTATTGAAGAACTTAAAAAACCCGGAAGAGACCCAAGAGATGAAATGCCAAAGGTTGTATTTAGAAGTGATGTTATAAATTTTGAAGATATGGAAGTAGGAATGAAGCTTACCGGTACAGTGAGGAATGTAGTTGACTTTGGAGCCTTCGTAGATATAGGGGTAAAACAAGACGGTTTAGTACATCTTTCTGAAATGAGCGACAAATATATCAAAAATCCGATGGAAGTAGTTCAAGTAGGAGACACTGTCAATGTAACAATAATAAGCATTGATAAAGAAAGACAAAGAATTGGTCTCAGTATGAAAAAACATGGCAGGAGTTAAAAATGATTGATACAGTAATATTTGATTTTGACGGAACATTGGCAGATACAAATCAATTGATTATAAATTCCTTTAAGCATATTTACTGCAAATTTCATGATGGTAATTGCAATGAAGATTATATTTTAAGCACATTCGGAGAGCCTTTAGAATTAACACTCCGAAGGGATTTTGGTGCTTACAGCTTCGAAGATGTTATTGCAAGTTACAGAGATTATCAAGTTGAAAGATTTGAAAATGATGTTAAGCTTTATGAAACTGTAGAAGAAACTGTAAAGTATTTGGTACAAAACAATATAAAAGTTGGAATTGCAACATCAAGGCTAAGAGGGTCCACCCTGTCGGCACTAAAAAAATTTGACATTGATAAATATTTTAAGGTTGTAATATCTGCTGACGATGTAAAAAAGCACAAGCCTGACAAAGAACCATTAATTAAGGCAATTAATGAATTAAACAGTGCTGCTGAAAACACACTTTATGTAGGTGATTCGAAATTCGACATGGAATGTGCCATAAATGCAGAAGTAACCCCCGTATTGGTAGGTTGGCAAAAGAATTCTGATGAATTAGCAGCAAAATATAATGTTAAGCATGTTCTAAAAAAAATGTGGGATTTAACTAATATAATATAATAATATAAGAAACATGAGATTCTTCACCCTGCGGTTCAGTATGACACTATTGTTGTCATTCTAAAGCTTCTTAGATTGAAGAATCTATTTTTTTGTTAATAGTAAAACGTTTGATTGTTAAAAATTTGTTAAATGTTTTCTGATGTAATATGTAGAAAGTGTGCTATAATAAAATTACAACATAAAAAGAGGAGATTTGGACTATGGAGTTTAAGAATTTGTTATTGGAAAAAAACGAAGGAATATGCACAATTAAAATCAACAACCCTCAAACACTGAATGCATTGAATGCAGAAGTATTACAAGACCTTGATGATGCTTTTGAATTAGTTTCAAAGGACGAAGAAGTATCAGTAATTATTCTTACAGGAGAAGGTAAGGCTTTTGTAGCTGGTGCAGACATAGCTTACATGAACGGACTCAATGTGGAACAAGCTAAGAAATTTTCAGAAGATGGAGCAAGAATTTTTAGAAAAATTGAAACATTGAACAAAGTGGTTATTGCAGCTGTAAACGGATTTGCCCTTGGGGGAGGCTGTGAATTAGCAATGGCTTGCGACTTTAGAATTGCATCAGAAAAAGCGAAATTCGGTCAACCTGAAGTAGGTCTTGGAATTACACCGGGATTTTCAGGAACTCAGAGAATGCCAAGATTAGTGGGGCTTGGAAGAGCTAAGGAATTAATGTTTACAGGCGGATATATAGATGCAGAAGAAGCATATAGAATAGGTATTGTTAATAAAGTAATAAACAAAGACAGCCTAATGGAAGAAACTTTCGCTATAGCTAATAAAATAAAATCAAACTCTCAAGTTGCAGTAAGATATGCAAAGGAAGCAATGAACTTAGGAATTGAGACAGATATTGAGACAGGTATTGCAATTGAAGCAAATTTATTTGGCTTATGTTTTGCTCATGAAGACCAAAAAGAAGGAATGACAGCTTTTGTAGAAAAAAGAAAAGCAAATTTTAAGTAAAATTTGATAATTTTTAGATAAAATGCTTGATATATTTAAAACAATTTAGTATAATTAAAACGTTGTTGAAATTAAAGATGTTAAGAAATTAACAAAATAGTAAAGACAAAAAATATTAAGGGAGTGAAATCATGAATTTTCAATTAAGCAAGGAACATGAAATGGCAAGAGAGTTATTCAGAAATTTTGCTGTTGCTGAAGTAGAGCCATTGGCACAAGAAATTGATGAGGAAGAAAGATTTCCCGTTGAAACCGTAGAGAAGATGGTAAAATACGGTTTTATGGGCATACCGTTTCCAAAGGAATATGGTGGACAAGGCTGTGACTATTTAACATATGCTATGGCAGTTGAAGAGTTGTCTAAGGTATGTGCAACAACAGGTGTTATAGTATCTGCACATACTTCACTTTGTGGTGGTCCATTATTTGAATTTGGAACAGAAGAACAAAAGAAAAAGTACCTGACAAAAGTTGCATCAGGCGAAATGATTGGAGCATTCGGACTTACTGAAGCTGGAGCTGGAACAGATGCAGCAGGTCAACAAACAAAGGCAGTACTTGATGGTGATAATTATATACTAAACGGTTCTAAAATATTTATTACAAACGGATCCTACGCGGATTGCTATATAGTAATGGCAATGACTGATAAATCACAAGGCACAAGAGGAATTTCTGCATTTATAGTAGAAAAAAACTTTCCAGGTTTTTCAATAGGAAAAAAAGAATTAAAAATGGGTATCAGAGGCTCAGCAACATGTGAGTTAGTATTCGAAGACTGTATAGTTCCAAAAGAGAACCTTCTTGGAAAAATAGGTCAAGGTTTCAAAATTGCTATGAAAACTCTTGACTCAGGAAGAATTGGAATAGCTGCACAAGCACTTGGTATTGCTCAAGGTGCTATAGATGCAACTGTTAAATATGTTCAAGAAAGAAAACAATTTGGAAGAACAATATCTAAGTTTCAAAACACTCAGTTCCAGTTAGCAGATATGCAAGCTAAAGTTGATGCAGCAAGACTTTTGGTTTACAGAGCGGCTTGCAGTAAGGACGCAGGAAAGCCTTATGGAGTTGAAGCAGCAATGGCTAAATTATTTGCAGCTGAAACAGCAATGGAAGTTACAACAAAAGCTGTACAGCTTCATGGTGGATATGGATATACAAGAGATTATCCTGTTGAAAGAATGATGAGAGATGCCAAGATAACTGAAATTTATGAAGGAACTTCAGAAGTTCAAAGAATGGTTATCAGTGCAAATATGTTGAAATAGGGAGGCAAGGACAGTGAATATAGTAGTATGTATTAAACAAGTGCCTGATACAACAGAGGTAAGATTAGATCCTAAAACTAATACACTTATAAGAGATGGTGTTCCTAGTATAATTAACCCTGATGATAAAGCAGGTTTAGAAGCAGCAATAAGATTAAAAGATGAAATGGGTGCACATGTAACAGTTGTTTCAATGGGACCGCCACAAGCAGATTTAGCTCTTAGAGAAGCATTGGCAATGGGAGCAGATGAAGCAATACTTGTTACAGACAGAGCATTTGGGGGAGCAGACACATGGGCTACTTCAACAACAATTGCAGCTGCACTTAATAATCTTCAGTATGACCTTATAATTACAGGAAGACAGGCTATAGACGGAGATACAGCACAGGTTGGACCTCAGATAGCTGAACATTTAAATCTTCCTAATATCAGCTATGCAGAAGAAATTAAAATAGAAGATGGTCACATTATTGTAAAAAGACAATATGAAGATAGATATCATACAATAAAAGCAAAATTGCCTATATTGATTACAGCATTAGCAGAATTAAATCAACCCCGTTATATGACTCCGGGTGGAATATTTGATGCTTTTAGAGAAAAAGAAGTTAAAGTTTGGACTCTGAAAGATTTAACTGTTGATTTGGATGAAATTGGTTTGAAAGGTTCTCCTACAAAGGTTAAAAAATCATTTACTAAGGGTGCAAAATCTGCAGGTAAAGTATTTAGCTTAGAACCACAAGAATCAGCCGAGTTGATACTTGATAAAATGAAAGAAAAATTTATTATTTAGCAGGAGGAGGACAAAATGAATATTTCTGAATATAAAGGCATATTTGTTTTTGCAGAACAAAGAGATCGCAAAGTACAAAAAGTTGCTTTTGAACTTGTAGGTAAAGCTAAGCAGTTGGCAAAAGATTTAAATACAACAGTAACCGCCGTTCTTCTTGGATATGATATGATGGACGAAGCAAAAAAACTTTGCTATGCGGGAGCAGACAATGTAATTTATGTTAATGATGAACAGTTGGATGTTTACATGACTGAACCATATGTTTATACAATGCATAAAATTTTAAGTGACAAGAAACCAGATATATTAATATATGGAGCAACAGCAATTGGAAGAGACATGGCTCCAAGAGTTTCAGCAAGATGTCATACAGGACTTACAGCAGACTGTACAGGATTAACAATTGAACCCGACGATCAAGATCCTAACAAACTTAACTTAATGATGACAAGACCTGCATTTGGTGGAAATCTTATGGCTACTATTGCATGTCCAAATCATAGGCCTCAAATGGCAACTGTAAGACCGGGTGTTATGCAGGCATTAAAACAATCACATGATAATCCTGTAAATATTGAAGAATACAAAATAGATATTCCTGCAGACAAAATAAATGTTGAAATTCTTGATATTACAAAAATAATTCAACAAAGAATGAATATCGAAGATGCTAAAGTATTAGTATCAGGCGGTAGAGGAATGCATGGTCCTGATAACTATCCAATGCTTGAAGAATTAGCAAAGCTTCTTGGCGGAACAATTTCTGCATCAAGAGCTGCTGTTGACGCAGGCTGGGTTCCAAAGGACAGACAAGTTGGACAAACTGGAAAAACAGTAAGACCAAATCTTTACATCGCATGTGGGATTTCAGGAGCTATTCAGCACTTGGCAGGTATGGAAGAATCTGATTTCATCATAGCAATCAATAAAGATGAAACAGCTCCAATATTTGAGGTTGCAGATGTTGGTATAGTAGGAGACATCTTTAAGGTAGTTCCTTTACTAATAGAAGAATTAAAAAAAGAAAAAGTAGCTAAAGCACAATAAAAATAAAATTGGTGGGTACTTATTTACCCACCAATTTATTTAGTAAGGGGACATTCCTATACTAAAGCAGAAGAGTGTCGCCCAAAGTACAGGGACATTCCTCTACCCCAAAGTCTATCTCTGAAGTAGAGGTGTGTCGCCCACAGTACGGGGACATTCCTCTACCCCAAAGTCTATCTATGAAGTAGAGGTGTGTCGCCCTTCCTCTTCACATTATCTATTATTTATACTGTCCGCCACCGCTCATTTGTCTTTGAGCCATTTCAACCAATCTCTTAGTCATGTAACCGCCTACATAACCATTTTGTCTTGCAGTAAGGTTTCCCTTATCTGTCTGCTCATAATTTGTTAAGCCTAATTCATTAGCTATTTCAGTCTTCATCTGGTTAAGAGCTTGTTTTGCTTCAGGAACTACTATGTTGTTGCTTCCGCTATTGTTTGATGCCATTTTTTGTTCTCCTTTCTAATGATGTTTTGTTATTATTGTCAATAAGGTTTAATTTAATCATGTAATTTTATACTAAATTGGTAATTTACACATTGGGCCCTTTGAACCTGAATACTTAATATGTAAATCAGGTTAAACATTTTACATTGATTAAATTTAAATCGAAAATCATTTGATTGACTTTCTAAGCTTATTATTTACGGCATCCAAAATATAATACATGGCAAATAATTGCACGAAAGTAAGAGAAATGAAAAACAAAAAAATATATACTAATTTTTGATATTGTGTTAAAATAATAAATGTTGTAACTAATCTTTTTTATAAGCATAAATTAAAAAAAGATCAGTATGGGAAATGAAAATTATTATAGCGCCAGAACTTTAAAAAGTTGACGAGGACAGAGTTATCGAAAATTCGGCGGGTGCTCTGCGGTGTAGCTGCACTGATATGGTTTTTACAAATGTTACGGGTGACCGTAATGACAAAATAAAACTGACAGCTTCAAATCTTATCGAAATGATAGTCTAAGTTTCCCCATTAATTTTAAAAATATTGTCATTCTGAGCTTTAGCGAAGAATCTCTTGTTTTTATGCTTGAAATTAATTTTTGTCAGGTGTATTTGTTATTCAAAAATTTAAAAAGAATGGAGAAATGGTATGTGCGGAATAGTTGGCTATATCGGATTTGAAGATGTAAAGGAAATAATTTTAGGAGGATTAGAAAAACTTGAGTACAGAGGATATGATTCAGCGGGAATTGCTGTTTTACAAAACAATGAAGTTTATATATGCAAAGAAAAAGGAAGAATTGCGGATTTAAGAAATCATATAAACGGTCATATAACGGGGACAGTTGGAATTGGTCACACAAGATGGGCAACTAACGGAGTTCCAAACAAAGTAAATTCTCATCCTCATCAAAGCAGCTCTAAAAGGTTTACTCTTGTTCATAATGGTATTATTGAAAATGAAGAAGAGTTAAAACAAAAATATTTAAATGGTATGGAATTTACCAGTGATACTGATACAGAAGTAATTGTGCAGCTTTTAGAGAAATTTGTAAATGACGATGAGGCAGTTGAACTTGCCATAAGACATACAATGAGCGAATTAAAAGGTTCCTATGCACTTGCTATCATTGACAAAGAGGATATGAATACAATGTATGCAGCAAAAAACAAAACACCTTTATTGGCAGGGAAGGGTGTTGGATTTAACATGCTTGGCAGTGATGCAATGGCAATGATAAATCACACAAATTTGTTTTATGAAATAGAAGACAAAGAATTTCTAAAAATTACAAAAGATTCAATAGAAATATACACAATATACGGTAATAAGGTTATCAGGGAGCCATTTAAAGCGGACATTGATGCAGCAGACATAGAAAAGGGAACATATGCTCACTATATGATGAAAGAAATCGAAGAACAACCCTTTGTAATTCGAAAAATTATGTCAGAATATTCCAACGAATGCGGAAATATAAGCATTTCCTCGGTAATATTACAAAATATAAGAGAATGCGACAAATTATATATAATTGCATGTGGAACAAGTTATCATGCCGGATTAATCGGTAAACAGTTTTTTGAAAAAATTTCACATAAGCCCACAGAAGTTATAATTGCCAGCGAATTTATATACAATATGCCTTTATTAACTGAAAGGCCTTTGTTTATGTTTATTTCGCAGAGTGGTGAAACAGCAGATGCAAGAGCAGTATTAGTTAAAGTAAAGAAAATGGGATACAAAACGCTGACACTAACCAATGTTAAAGGGTCAACACTATCAAGAGAAGCAGATAATACTCTTTTGTTATATGCGGGACCGGAAATTGCCGTTGCTTCAACAAAGGCATATACTGCCCAAGTCGCTGTATTATCTATACTTGCAGCCATGGTTGATAATAAAATTAACATTGATATATTTAAAGAATTATCTAAAATTGCATATACAATGGAATCTCTTTGTGATGATAAGGATAATTATAAGGAATTAGCAAAACAATTTCTTGTAAATAGCAGGAATTGTTTCTATATAGGAAGAAGTATGGATTATTTCTTGTGTCTTGAAGCAGCTCTTAAGCTAAAAGAAATATCATATATTCAGACAGAGGGATTTGCAGCTGGAGAATTAAAGCATGGAACAATTGCATTAATTGAGCAGAACACTCCCGTTATTGCGGTAATAACACAGGAAAATATAAATCTTAACACAAGAAGTAACATTAAGGAAGTGAAAGCAAGAGGAGCAAAAACAATGGTAATATCCATGCGAAAAATCAGCCAAGAAACAGATAACATAGTTGTAGATGACATACATGAACTCTTGTCACCATTAGCAACAATCATTCCTGTTCAGTATTTAGCATATTATGCTGCATTATTAAAAGGCTGCGACATCGACAAACCACGTAACTTGGCAAAAAGTGTTACTGTAGAATAAAATATGATTTATGTATAATTTGTTGTAGGGGCGACCTGTGGTCGCCCGTATAAAAACGGGCGGTTGAAGACCGCCCCTACAGTTTAATTGAATATATCATATAAATCTATTTCCAACTCGTTAAATACAGCAGATACTAATGTATCATTTTTGGAAAAATCAGTATTTGTTTTGGCTTCGAAATTAAATATAGTGACAGTTTCTCTTTCGGGGTCAACAATCCAATACTCTTTAACGCCAAGCAATTCATATTTAATCAGTTTTGTAAAAGTATCCATATATCTGCTGCTTGGGCTTACAATTTCAATTACAATTTCAGGAGCTTTTTTATATCTTTGAAAATCAATATTTTCTAATCCGCAAATAACTGTAATATCCGGAATTAGAACATTATTTTTATATTCCAATTCAATTTCCGTAAATACTCTGCATGATTTGCCTTGTAAAAGGTTTCGTAATTCAAAATATAAATTACCCATTACCCCTTGATGCTTCGCACTTGGTCTTGGGGACATAAAAACAATACCGTCTATTAGTTCATAGTTGTTTTCGTCTTTGGTTTCCATTTTGTCAAAGTCTGATAAAGAAAGCTTTTTCAATGAATAACTTTCCATATGAATTCTCCTCAACTTTTATATTTATAATGATAGTATACCAAGTATGGTTCATATTTACAACTTAAATTGTATAAATTATTCTCTTGTAAACTTCATGATTACTATATATAATTAAATTTAAAATTAAAACAAGCCAGATTAAATTACTGTATTATAATTTTGACAAAATTATTGAGGTGATGAATTGAACAATAAGATTAAAGCATTAAAAGCAGCTTTTCCGCATACTATCCCCATATTTACAGGGTTTATTTTTATAGGTATCGCTTATGGAGTATTAATGGAAAGTAAGGGGTATGGATTTTTGTGGTCCTTATTTTTTAGTATGGTAGTATTTGCAGGTTCATCTCAATATGTGGCAATTACATTTCTTACATCAGCATTTAATCCTGTTTATGCACTTCTTATGTCGTTAATGATAAACGCAAGACATTTGTTCTACGGAATTTCACTGATAGATAAGTTTAAGGATGCAGGGAAACTAAAACCATTTTTAATATATGGCTTGTGTGATGAAACATTTTCTGTTGTTTGCTCAGCAGAGCCTCCGGAGGATGTAGACAAAAATTGGTTTATGTTTTTTATTACCCTTCTTAACTATAGTTATTGGGCATTGGGTTCAATGCTTGGTGGAATCATAGGTTCTATGGTTACATTTAATACTAAGGGAC
>CAZCTI010000063.1:10027-11252 GCA_964501385.1 uncultured Clostridia bacterium | reverse complement strand
TCTTCAACATCAAATCCGTATTTTCTTAAAATATCAGTATGTAGTTTACATGCTTTGAATTCTTGGTATCCAAGTTCCGGATTATTATAAATTTCAAGACTTAGCTCATTAAGCTCCGGTGTAATTTCATTGATAAATTCCATTACCTTATTTTTCATAATGCCTCCTGTTGAAATATAATTTTTATTTATTAATATACTAACATTGTTGATTTAGTATGTCAAACTTATTTGTTTCTAAGCTTTGGGAGAATTTATTGCAAAATTTTTAATTAAACTTCCCACAATGGGCATATATTAAAAATATATCTTTAAAAAATATCAATTAAATGTTAAAATATACATAATTGATAGAGAAAGGATGAAATTATGGAATATCAATTAAAAATAAACAACATTATTGATGAATTGACATTAAATTTTAAGGGAACAGTACTTAAAGATGAAATGTTAAAAAACCATACTTATTTCAAAATAGGAGGTCCTGCAAGTATATTTGTGGTGCCGGTGGATGAAGATGATTTAAGAACAGTTTTAAAGCTGATAAAAAAATATGAAATAGATTATTTTATTATTGGAAACGGGACAAATCTTTTAGTTTCGGATGAAGGATACAAAGGGATAATAATTAAAATTGGAGATAAATTTAATAAAATTGTTAGGGATGGAAACAAGGTAACGGTAGGAGCAGGTGTGCTTTTATCCTCATTAGCTAAATATTTTGCTAAGGAAGGATTGGCAGGCTTCGAGTTTGCCAGCGGCATACCGGGATATTTAGGTGGTGCAGTTCCTATGAATGCAGGAGCCTATGGCGGAGAAATGAAGGATATTATAAGCAGGGTTAAATGTATGGATAGCGATGGTGATATTCATGTATTTTCTAATGAAGAAATGGAATTTGCATACAGACATACTAAAATATCTGATTCAGAGTATATTGTTCTTGAAGCAGAGCTTCTTTTGACTCCCGGCAATGAAGAAGATATAATGGCAGTTATAAGGGAACTTAATGAAAAAAGAATTACAAAGCAGCCTTTGAGTTTACCAAGTGCAGGAAGCACCTTTAAGAGACCTCAAAACGGATATGCATCTAAGTTGATAGAAGATGCCGGGCTTAAGGGACTAAAATACAAAGGTGCAATGGTTTCAGACAAACACAGCGGTTTTATCGTAAGCTATGATAATGCATGCTGCGAAGATGTTTTAGGGCTTATGCGAATAGTAAT
>CAZCTI010000063.1:0-9927 GCA_964501385.1 uncultured Clostridia bacterium | reverse complement strand
TAAGCTATGATAATGCATGCTGCGAAGATGTTTTAGGGCTTATGCGAATAGTAATTAGCACTGTATACGATAAATTTGGAATAAAATTAGAACCGGAGATAAAAATAGTAGGAACAAAGTTATAAAGATGCCCTAATCCCTCTTTTTCAAAGGGAGCAAATATTTTGGCGAATGAGACTAAAAGGAAGTAAACATGAAATTAAAAGCTGATTATCACATACACTCAACATATTCTAAAAACAAACACGGAAAATCATCAATTGAAGAAATTGTAGAAAGGGCATCAGAGTTAGGTTTAGAGGAAATTGCTATCACAGACCATGGTCCTGCTCATTATTTGTTTGGAATAAAAAGAAATTTAATTAGTGAAGCCAAAAATATAGTAGTGGAAATGAGAAAAAAATATCCTAACTTAAAAATATTGTACGGCGTAGAAGCAAATATATTGGATTATAAAGGAAATACAGATATTGACAGTGAAATACTGAAGCATTGCGATATAGTATTGTGTGGTTTTCATTTAGCAGCTGCATTTTCATCTGCAGGGGATTTTTGGAATTTCATTGTTAAGAACAAATTAGCCAATACAAATGAAAAACTTTATAAAGAAATGGTTGAAAAAAACACTCAGGCAGTAGTAAATGCCATGAATAAGTATAATATTAATATTTTAACTCATCCCGGGGATAAAATACCGCTGAATATTGATGAAATAGCACAAACAGCAGAAAAAGCAAATACAATTCTTGAAATAAACAACAGTCACGGTCATTTGAACAAGGATGAAATTAAAATTGCAGCAAAATACAATGTGCAATTTGTAATCAACAGCGATTCCCACATAAAAGATAATGTGGGAAGCTGTGATAATGCAATAAAAGCTGCCATGGATGCAGGATTAGATTTAAAACGTATAATAAATTTGAAAAATTAAGTGGGAGGTAAATTATGGAGTTTGTAATAATTACAGGTATGTCTGGTGCCGGAAAAAGCCAGGCAATCAGAGTTCTTGAAGATATAAACTACTATTGCATGGATAATTTGCCTCCAGCTCTTCTTCCTAATTTTGCAGAGCTTTGTAAAAGCTCATCCATGGATGTTAACAAGGTTGCAGTGGTTGCAGACATTAGAGGCGGGATTTTTTTCAAGGATTTGTTTAACAGTTTGGAAGAACTTAAAAATAAAGGGATTAAATATCACATACTTTTTCTTGATGCATCTGACGATGATTTAATCAAAAGATTTAAAGAGCAAAGGCGTCCTCACCCTCTTTCTTCTACAGGAACTATTATAGAAGGAATTATGGAAGAAAGAAACAGGTTGGAAGAAGTAAAAAAGAAGTCTGATTATATAATTGATACAACAAATATGAAGCTTGGAAGACTTAAGGAAGAGCTTATAAGGATTTTCGTTAAAGGTAATATATCCTATAATTTAAATATTACCGTAATGTCATTTGGATATAAATATGGTCTGCCTCAAGAATCAGACTTAGTTTTTGATGTTAGGTTTTTGCCTAATCCATTTTATATTGATGAATTAAAAAACTACACCGGCAATGATGAAAATGTTAGGGATTATGTGATGAGCTTTGATACTACATCCGTATTTTTGGAGAAATTATTAGACATGTTAAAATTTCTTCTGCCTTTGTATATAAAAGAAGGAAAATCTAATCTTGTTATTTCAATTGGCTGCACCGGCGGCAAGCATCGCTCTGTTACTATATCAAATTATTTAGCAAGTATGCTGACGGCTGAAAACTTCAGAGTATTAATAAATCACAGGGATTCGGGGAAGTAGAATAATGAAAATAGTAGTGTTTGGTGGGGGGACAGGTCTTTCCATATTGCTTAGAGGATTAAAAAATTATACAAAGGATATATCAGCAGTTGTTACTGTTGCAGATGATGGAGGCGGCTCAGGAGTTTTAAGAGAAGACTTAGGCATGCTTCCTCCCGGGGATATGAGAAACTGTATTATTGCACTATCAGATATAGAGCCTATAATGATAAAGCTTATGCAGCATAGGTTTAGTGACGGTTATTTGAAAGGACAAAGCTTTGGAAATTTATTTATAGCTGCTATGTATGAAATATTCGGCAATTATGAATATGCTTTAAAGGAAATAGGAAGCATCTTTAGGCTTTCCGGCAAGGTTCTTCCTATGACCCTTCAGGATACGCATTTAAAAGCTTTTCTTGACAACGGTGACTGTATATTGGGTGAAAAATATATTCCTGAATATGTGAGTAAATTAAATTGCAAAATAGACAAAATTTCACTTGTACCAAATGTGTGCAAACCCCTTGAAGAAACTATTCGTGATATTAAGGAAGCAGATATAATTGTTATTGGCCCGGGAAGTTTGTATACCAGTGTAATTCCTAATATGTTGGTTGAAGGAATACCCAAATTGTTGAAAGAATCTAAAGCAACAGTGTTTTATGTATGCAATTTGATGACACAGCCCGGAGAATCAGACAATTATAATGTTTTAGACCATGTAAATGCAATTATAAAGCATAGCCAAAGATATATGATTGACTATGTAATTGCCAATGATGAGATGATTCCTGAAGATTTAATTATAAACTATAAATACAAGGGTGCGAAGCAGGTTCTTATTGATGAAGAACAAATAAGGAAACTTGAAGAAATGAATATTAAGGTTATAAGCAGCAATTTCATAGATATAAGGAAAAATTATGTAAGGCATAATTCGGATAAAATCGGACAGTTATTAATTAATTATGTCAATGAAAAAAACAATTAAAGGATGTGACCCCATGAAACAAAATGAAAATATAGACTTAAACCAATTAAGCATTACTGATGAAATGATAGACTGGGTCAGAGTAGTAGACAAAAATAACAATGTTTTATATGCAAACAGAAGAATGAAGGAAGATTTGGGAGAAGAAATAACAGGGAAAAAATGTTTTGAAGTTTTGTGCAGAAGCAACAGATGTGAGCATTGCATTTCAAGAATTACTTTAATAGACGGCTCCGTAGACCGAAAACATTATAAACATGGAGATAAAACATATATGATTGTTGCATCTCCTATGATTGGTAAGGACGGGAAAATAGTAGGGTCTGTGGAAGTGTTCAGGGATATTACAAATGAACAGCTCCTTGCAGAAAAAATTAATGAAAAAAATAAAAAGATGAGCGATGATATAAGGTTTGCCAAGAATATGCAAAAAAGGATGCTTCCTCCCAAAGGAATGTACAATGGCATCAGTATCGATTATTTGTATGAGCCATCTGAATCATTAAGCGGGGACTTTTTTGATGTATTTGAAATAGATGAAAATAATACCGGTATTTACATTTGTGATGTTGTTGGACATGGTGTTACAGCATCTCTTTTAACAGTATTTGTTAGGCAGTCTTTAAGAACGATAGCCAAGGTTAGCAATAAAATCAATAAAATAATGAAAGAGCTGCATAAAACATTTTTAGCATTAAATCTTGATTATGACAAATATTTTTCTGTATTTTTTGGAATATATAATAAGAATACTCATGTATTTGAATATGTGAATGCAGGACATAATTCAGTGCCTATTTTAATTAACAATAATAATATTAATATGCTTGAATCAAAGGGATATCCTATAGCAAATATATTTGACGATGTGAGCTATGATATAAGTAAGGTCTATTTGGAAGTGCGGGACAAAATACTTTTCTACACTGACGGCATAACAGAGGCAACAAATAGTGAAGGAATACAATATGGCGTTGATAATCTGGTAAATGTTATTAAATTAGATGGAGATATATTGACAAATATCAAGCTATCTATAGAAAATTACAGAAAAGTTCAAAAGGATGACTACGCTGTCTTGTTAGCTGAAATAATTTAATTCGAAAATTCGAAAAATTGGGGACGGTTCTCTGTGATTGATTTTCGAAAAATTGGGGACGGTTCTCTGTGATTGATTTATGGTGAGGTCTTGATGAGGGGACGGGGTTATTGTAATATGTGTGACAGTTGAAATGCCGGTAAGAACCGTCACCGCTGAACGGTCCATATTGGACAAAGGAGGGGAAAATGGAAAATATTAATCTTGACTTAAAAGGAAGTTTTATTAATGAAAAGGAATTAAAAGAAATTAAAACAGAAATAATGACAGCTCAGGAAATTCTTTTAGACAGAAAAGGAGTCAGCAGCGAAATGACAGGCTGGCTTGATTACATGTACAGAATGGATGAAAATGAATACCAAGAAATTAAGGCTGCTGCAAAATACATAAGAGAAAACTCTGAAGCTTTTATTATTTTAGGAATAGGAGGCTCTTATCTTGGAGCAAAAGCTGTAATTGAAGCAATAAGGGGAGATTTTCACAATGAACTGTTAAACCCTCAAGTATATTATGCAGGGCAAAATTTAAGCGGGGCATATTTAAAAAAACTTATTCAGGTTGTAAGGGAAAAAGAAGTATGTGTTATTGTAATTTCTAAATCCGGAACAACTTTAGAAACTGCATTGTCATTTAGAATTCTTAGAGACTTGATGGAAGAGAAATATGGTGAAAAATCCAAAAACCGTATTTTTGCAGTAACGGACCAATTTAAGGGTGCATTGAAAAACATATCTGATTTGAAAAATTACAAAACATTTGTGGTTCCTGACGATATAGGTGGGAGATATTCGGTAATAACCCCTGTTGGACTTCTTCCAATGGCAGCTTGCGGCATTGATACAGATAAATTTATTGAGGGTTTAAAGTCTGGAGCCGAAGAATACAATGATAGGAATTTTGAAAATAATATATGCTGCCTTTATGCAGCTGCAAGAAATATTTTAAACAGACGTAAAAAGGAAGTTGAAATTTTTGTAAATTATGAACCTTCCTGCATATCCATTGCGGAATGGTGGAAACAGCTTTTTGGTGAAAGTGAAGGAAAAGAAGGAAAAGGAATTTTCCCGGCATCCTTAAACTTTACTACTGACCTTCATTCAATGGGACAATTTGTCCAAGAGGGAAGAGAAATAATTTTTGAAACAACCCTATCTATTCAAAGCAATGAAGATGATATGGTAGTTCCCTTTGACATAAATGATTTTGATAAATTAAATTACATATCCGGAAAAACACTTAACTACATAAATCAAAAGGCTTTTGAAGGAACTTTCATGGCACACAATGAAGGAAGCGTACCTGGTATAATAATCAGCGTACCTAAAATGAATGAATTTTATATAGGTAAACTTTTTTACTTTTTTATGTTGAGCTGCGGCATAAGTGGGTATACTAATAAAATAGATCCCTTTACTCAACCGGGAGTAGAGGCATATAAAAAAAACATGTTTAAACTATTAGGCAAGGAGTAGGATGTGTCATGCTCAGGATGACAAGCGGACAATGCTCAGGATAACAAGCAGAGATACAAGGAGAAAATATGATAAAATTAGGAGAAATGCAGGAGTTAGAAGTTGCTAAAAAGGTAGACATAGGTGTCTATCTGAAAAGTGAAGCCAACGAAAAACCTGAAGACAGGATTTTGCTTCCCATTAAGCAGGTTCCTGAAAACACAAATATTGGAGATAAAATTAATGTATTTGTTTACAGGGATTCAAATGACAGGTTGATAGCCACAGTAAAAAGACCAAAGATAGTAATGGGCGAAATAACATACTTAAAAGTTGCAGAAATGTCAAGAATAGGTGCATTCATGAACTGGGGACTTGAAAAAGACTTATTTTTGCCATTTAAGGAGCAGGTGGGTGATATTAAACTAAACGGAGAATACATGGTTGGTCTTTATATAGACAAATCGGACAGACTCTGTGCCACCATGAATTTGTTTAAGGTTTTAAGAACGGATTCTCCTTACAAGGTTAATGATATTGTTAAGGGAACGGTATTCAGTTTGAAAAGAGGCCTTGGTGCAATGGTTGCAGTTGATGGCAAGTATTTAGGTTTAATCCACGAGGGTGAAATATTAAAGCCTCTTCATTCAGGGCAGCAAATTGAAGTTAGAGTAAGCAATGTGAAGGAAGATGGAAAATTAGATTTAAGTTTAAAGGATGCTCCAAGACTTCAAATAGATAAAGATGGAGAAAAAATACTCAAAGCCCTTATCGGAAGCAATGGTGCTTTACCTCTAAACGATGACAGCAGTCCTGAAGAAATAACTAAATTATTGGGAATGAGCAAAAGCTCATTTAAAAAAGCAGCAGGCCGCTTAATGAAAAGGAATGTAATTATTATGACTAAAAGCGGTATTAAAATGTTGGCAAATGACGGCAAAGATATAAAGCCAACATTTAACAGAAATGTGAATAGTAGAAACAATACAAACAATAGCAACAGAAACACAAATAATAGAAACTCAAATAGTAAAAATACTAACAATAAAAACACAAACAATAGAAACAATAGAGACAAAAGAAAGTAAGATGGTTGACAAATATTTAAAATAAGCTGATAATAAAGATGTGAAATTATCAAATAACAAAAGAAAAGGAGATTGTTATATGTCTACACCACACAACAGTGCTGTTTTAGGTCAAATTGCCGATACTGTGTTAATGCCCGGCGATCCTTTAAGAGCAAAATTTATTGCAGAAACATTTCTTGAGGATGTTGAACAATTTAATGCAACAAGAAATATGTTCGGGTTTACTGGAACTTATAATGGAAAAAAAGTTTCTGTAATGGGAAGCGGAATGGGATGTCCCTCCATAGGAATTTATTCTTATGAATTAATACATATGTATAAAGTAAAGAATTTAATTCGTGTAGGTTCTTGCGGTGCTTATGACCCGAATTTAAAACTTTATGATATAATTCTTGCCATGGGTGCAAGCACTGACTCAAATTATGCTGCCCAGTATAACTTACCCGGTATTTATTCTGCTACAGCATCATGGGCACTATTGTCAAAGGCTAAAAAGGTAGCAGATGAAAATAATATAGAAACAGTTGTTGGAAATATTGTAACTTCTGATGTTTTCTATCATGATGAAATGGACAGTTGGAAGAAGTGGGCAAAGATGGGTTGCCTGGCTGCTGAAATGGAAAGCTATGCTTTATATTGCAATGCAAACAGAGCAGGAGCAAATGCTCTTACAATATTAACCGTATCAGATTCTATTGCAAATCACACTGAAACTACTGCAGAGCAAAGAGAAAAGGGCTTTAAGGATATGATGAAAATAGCCTTAGAGTTGGCGTAAAGATAATATGAAAAAGGCGTGGGAATTAGCATTTGATTTGTACTCCAATGCAAAACCTGTATTGTTAAGCGAAGAAGAACAAGGATGGGAGCCATTAAAGAAAGTGTCTGATTTTTATGACAATATGTTGCGTCTTGAGTGGCACTCTAATGTACCAGGCTCCGGAGCACCGGAGCAGCTTATGGTTGCCGGTATACAAGCATTGGAAAACAGAGGGTATACTGTTGAAAATGGATATGAGCTTTTGAAGAAGGGTATGAAATTTTATGAAGAAGGAAATAATGTAGAGCTTCAAAAAATATCTGCCAAACTTCGAAATGAGTTTAAGAATGCAAAGAGAAATCTTTCATCATCCTATTGGGATTACACATACTACGAAAATTATGAGCAATATGAAAAAAGTGTGAGTTTTCCTGATGAAGTAGAAACTAATACTGAAGATGAGAAGTTTAAAGACCAAATAAACGCAGCATGGATGTCCCAACTTATTGGAGCAGCCATGGGAACTATGGTTGAAGGTTACACAACAGAAAATCTTTTTGAAGCATTTGGAGATGTGAAGGATTATTTAAGAAAACCAAATACATACAATGATGATATAACATTTGAAATAGCATTTTTAGATGCATTTAAAGATAAGGGTTATAATGTAACAAGCGAAGATATTGCATTGTCTTGGATAGGCTTGATACCTGCCGGTTGGTCTGCCGAAGAAATTGCACTCAGAAATATCCGCTCAGGCTTTCTGCCTCCTGAAAGTGCTTTATTTAACAATCCATTCAGTGAATGGATTGGAGCACAAATGAGAGGTGGAATTTGCGGTATGGTAGCACCGGGGAATCCGAGGTTAGCTTCTCGTTTAGCATGGGAGGATGGACAGGTTTCTCATATTAATAATGGCATTTTAGGAGAAATATTTAATGCTGTTATGACTTCTTTGGCATTTGTTGAAAGTGATGTAAAAAAAATAGTTGAAGCATCAATTTCAATGATACCTTATGACAGCGAATATTATTCTGTTATTAAATTTGCTTATGATTCATGTTTAAAACACAAAAATTGGCAAGATGCACATAAAGAATGCCGTGAAAAATATATAAAATACAATTGGATTCACGCATATCCCAATGCATGCTGCGAGATAATAGCACTTATTTACGGAGAAGGTGATTATGAAAAAACTTTAAATATAATTACCATGTGCGGAGTTGATGCAGACTGCAATGCAGGCATGATAATGCCCATATTGGGAATTCAAAAGGGAATGAGTATCATTCCACAAAGACTGATTTCACCGGCTTATGACAAGTTAATAACCTATATGAGAAATTACGAGGAGATTAAGCTTAGTGAATTGGTCAATGATACTATAAAATACATAAATGATGCAAAACTTAGGAGGATTTAAAATGAAAAGAGCACTATCATTAATTTTAGCTGTTGTTATGGTTTTTTCCTTAGCAGCATGTGCACAGCAACCTAAAGCTACTCAAGGCGAAACATACAAAGCAGCATTACTTTTAAACGGAACATTGGGAGATAAGTCATTCTTCGATTCAGCTAATGAAGGACTTGAAAAATTAAGAGATGAATTAGGAAAAGACGTATTTGATTTTAAGGTTGAACAAATGGGTGCAACAGCTGCCGATGAACCTAAATGGGCTACAACATTGTTGGATTACTGTGAAACTAAGGAATATGACGTAATAATCATCGGTACATGGCAAATGATTGAAGGACTTGCTGAAGCAGCAACTCAATTCCCTGACCAAAAATTTATATTCTTTGATGAAACATTTGATTTTTCATCAGGTGATTTTAAAAACATTTACAATGTATTGTACAAACAAAATGAAGTATCATTCTTGGTAGGAGCAGCTGCAGCATTGATGACTACTGATGAAAGACTTCCTATGGTAGACCCTGCAACTAAATCAATTGGATTCTTAGGCGGAATGGAAAATCCTATAATCAATGACTTCTTGTTAGGTTATATTCAAGGAGCTAAGCATGTTTTACCTGATGTAAAAGTGGCTATAGGTTATGTTGGAAACTTCTATGATTCAGCTGCTGGTAAAGATATTGCATTAGTTCAATACCAAAGCGGTGGCGTGGATGTTGGATATAATGTTGCAGGTGCAGCAGGATTAGGTCAAATTGAAGCAGCTGAAGTTGCTAAGAGATATGCTTTTGGTGTTGACTCTGACCAAGCAGCACTTTTACCTGACCAGGCAGATTATATTCCTACATCAGCACTTAAAAATGTAGGTAATTCACTTATAAGAGCTATAAAGCTTGACTTAGAAGGCAAGTTAGGTTATGGCACGGCAGAATCCTTAGGATTTGCAGAAGGTGGAGTAAACTTGGTTAAAGATGCTCACTATGAAAAAATGTTACCGGAAGATATCAGAACAAAAATTGATGAATTGGAAAAAGATATTATAGACGGTAAAATAGTAGTTGACACTGCTTTAGGAAAAGCTCAAGAAGAAATTGAAGCTATAAAGGCTACAGTTCAATAAAGATGCCAGGTATGGGGACACACCTCAACTGTGGGGAAAGTCTTTGCGGGTAAGAGGAATGTCCCCGAATATATATTTTGGTGAATGAGACTGCGAGATGAAGGGGACGGGGTTGTTGTCAGCAAATGACCACAAAAAACCGTCTTCTAAGGAAAGGGGACACACCTTCAATGCAGGGTAAGTCTTTGCGAGTAAACATTGAAGGAATGT
>CAZCTI010000062.1:0-11352 GCA_964501385.1 uncultured Clostridia bacterium | reverse complement strand
TAATTGGAGAAAGATTAAGTATTTTATCAAGATTATTAAATGAAATGGGATATAGCGGTAGATAATATGGATAGAAAAAAGCAGTTAAAAGAACAATATAAGCAAATGAAAACAGATATGGGAGTATTTATGGTTAAAAAGAAAAATAATAATAAATATCTTCTTATTGGAACACAAAACTTAAACGGGATGATGAACAGGGTAAAATTTCAACTTGAAAATGGCAGCTACACTAACGGAGAATTGCAGAAGGATTGGAATGAATCAAGTCCCGATGATTTTGAATTCACTATACTTGAAACATTAGAGTATGACAAAGATGAATTTAAAATAGATTACTCAGAAGAGGTTAACATAATATTAATTATGTTAACTGAAAAGCTATTGGAAGATAATATGGTACCATATCGGAAATAACAAGAATAAATTAATGATTATTTGAATAAGTTTACATAATTTAACTTATGTAAACTAAAGAATTTACAAATAAAAAATATAACTGTAGTAAAGGTGAAAAAATGAGTTTAATACCAAAGGATTACCATCCTTCCTGGAATAAATTTTTGACTGATGATATTATTTCTGAACTGGATAGTATAGAAACGAAAATTGGCAGCAATATAAATCCTTCTCGTGAAAATGTGCTTCGTTTTATGAAGAACAATGTTTATGATATAAAGGTTGTAATATTAGGGCAGGATCCGTATCCTGAAAAGGGAAGAGCAACAGGTCGTGCATTTGAAGTTGGAGATTTGCTGTCATGGAATCAAAAATTCCGTCAAGTATCATTAAAAAATATTATTAGGCTAATATACAAAAATTATAACTATATAAATGATTACAAAGATATTAAGAAATTTTCAGAAATACAAAAAGAAATTGCAGAAGGTAAGTTTTCTATACTTCCTCCGGATCAAATTTTTAAATCCTGGGAGAAACAAGGGGTACTTTTACTTAACACATATTTGTCGGTAGAAGCAGGTGTTACGGGAAGCCATATATCAATATGGCAAAATTTCAGCGAAAAGCTGTTACAATTCATGTCAGAAGAAAATAGAAATATCAACTGGTTCTTATGGGGCAGGATGGCAGAAGATAAAAAACAATTCATTAAATATGGCAAATATTATATAAGCAGACATCCAATGATGTGTTCTGAAACATATGAAGATGATTTTTTGAAAAGCAATTGTTTCAAAGATACAATGGATATTATAAATTGGAAGGACTGATTTAGTTATCATCCTTAGGTGTAGCGAATCCTAAGAGATCCTTTATCTACAATTAAAAATGACACAGACGTGCCCACTAATAACAAGTCGTAAACATAAACTTACACACGGAAAATCCGTGTGTTTTTATTTATAAAAAATTTCAAAAAAATATTGACAATAAAATATTCAGGTGATATGGTTATATACATAAGCATATAACCATTATACCGTGTGGAAAGGAAGTGGTAAATTGAAAAAATTTGATGATAATAAACCTATTTTCATACAAGTAAGAGAAATTATTGAAGATCAGATAGTTAATGAAGTACTTAAAGAAGAAGAGCAGGCACCTTCCACTAATCAAATGGTCAATTTTTATAAAATTAATCATGCAACGGTAACAAAGGGTGTAAATCAATTGGTTGATGAAGGAATTTTATATAAAAAGAGAGGGATTGGAATGTTCGTTGCTAAGGGTGCAAAAAAGAAATTGTTGGAAAAAAGAAAGCAGGCATTTTCTGATGAATATATAGTTCCCCTGGTTCAAGAAGCAGAAAAGTTAGGAATACAAGAAAATGAAATAATTGATTTAATAAGAAAGTTTAGGGAGGGTAAATAATGTCATATAATATTGAAGCAAATAATTTGTCGCTTAAATATAAAAAATTTGAAGCACTGAAAAATGTTACTTTTAAATTAGATGGAGAGAAAATTTACGGACTGCTTGGCAGAAATGGCGCAGGTAAAACATCACTGCTTACACTTTTATCAGCATTTAGAAAACCAACATCAGGCACATTAAATGTGTCAGGAGAAGATCCTTTTGAAAATGCGGACATAATTCAGAATATTTCATTTCATTATGAAAAGAATTATACAGAGGAAACAGCGACAGTTAAAAAGATGTTAAAAGATGTTAGGAATTACAGAGAAAATTTTGATAGCGAATATGCTCTTAGGTTAGCAGAAATATTTGAATTACCATTAGATAAGCCGGTAAATAAGCTTTCTAAGGGTAAACAGTCAGCTTTTGAAGTTACCATGGGTTTAGCAGCACGTTGCTCAATAACTATTTTTGATGAATCTTATTTATCTATGGATGCTCCAACAAGGGTGAAATTTTACAATGAAGTATTAGTGGAGCAGTCTAAGGAACCCCGCATATTTATTTTGTCAACACATTTAGTTTCAGAAATGGATTATTTATTTGATGAGGTTTTAATACTGCATGAAGGCAAACTGTTGGTGCACGATGAATATGAAACATTAGTATCAAAAGGAACGACTGTCACAGGACCTGCTGAAAAAGTAGATGAATTCGTTAAAGGAATGAAGGTTTTAAATCAGCAGAGATTAGGGAGTACAAAAGCAGTTATGATTTATATTGAAAATAACAGGGATTTAGCAGCAAAAGCAAAATCCACTGGACTTGAAGTGGGACCTATATCGTTGCAGGATTTGTTTATCTACATTACAGAAAAGGAGTAGAATATGAATACAACAAATAAGGTTATTAAGGATATGTTCATTGAGCAGCTAAAATGGTCATGGTGGTTTATGGGGATTAATGTGATAATTCATTTAGTGATGTCATATTTTTCTATAAAACATAACTTTGGAGTTTCAGATTTTACTCAGTTTATAGGTGCATCTATTTCCATATACATGTTAGTAATCGGTATAATTGCAGGCTCTTCATTTTTAGGTTATTATTCAAGGTTAGGTGTTACAAGAAAAGACTATTTTTATGGAGCTGCTTTTGCAGCGGTTATTTTATCTTTTGCATTAGTAATTATTGCTGACATATTTGCATTGATTGAAATTACATTTCTTAACATGATGAATGTGAACATAAAGTCAAATATCTTCAGTAGTATGAATTGGATTAAACCTACACTTTCAATCGGATTAACCGGTTTAATTTATTATTTGATAGGCTGGTTTATCAACGTGGGATATTATAAGTTCAACTGGAAGGTAGGCTTGTTATTCATTTTAGTTTCAATGATATTTTTATCAATACACGGTAAGACGTGGGAAGGTGAATTATTTGATATACCAGTAGTGATAATAGGAAGTGTCATGGTGGAAATTTTGAACATAACTAAGGCTGGGTTTGAATTTTGGGTATCTCTAGCTATAAATTTTGGGTTAATAATACTGCTAATGTTTTTTATAAGAAAATTAACAAAGAATATTGCTATTAAACTTTAAAGTAGTAAGGAATTTATCCGAGGGGCTTCTTGAATAGGGAGCCTCTTTTATTTGCAAGAAAAAAATAAATAATTGCAATAATCTTTTTATCAAAAGATTCCTATAACTGCAAGGAAAATAATAAGAATTGCAAATAATGCATAAAAAGTTAGGATTATTGACGATAATTAAATGTTTACGAAATTTTATATTGACGTAATTGCATTTTAATATTATAATACACTTTATAAATAAAAAACTCAAAAAAGGAATATGCAACTAATTATTATTTACTTTCATTTGGTTGTGTGTAGGAGGTCAAGATGAAATATAATCCGGTAGATGTAATTAAGCCAAAGCTGTACAAAGATGTTTTCCCTTATGAAGAAATTCCTAAAATTAAATTCAATAATATTCAGCTTCCTATGGATATTCAAGATAGTTTATGGATTACAGATACAACATTCAGAGATGGACAACAATCAATGACAAGTATGGACTCTGAGCAAATGGTTAAGTTATTTGACTTGCTTCATGAACTTGATAATGAATCAGGAATAATCAAGCAGACAGAATTTTTCTTGTATTCTCAAAAGGATAGAAAGGCAGTTGAAGAATGCATGAAAAGAGGATATAAATTCCCTGAGATTACATCATGGATAAGGGCTAATAAAGAAGATTTCAACTTGGTTAAATCAATGGGTATAAAAGAAACAGGAATATTAATGTCTTGTTCTGATTATCATATATTTAATAAACTTAACAAAACAAGGTCAGAAGCAATGAAAATGTATTTAGATATTGCTTATGCTGCATTAGAAAACGGAATTGTTCCAAGATGCCATTTTGAAGATATTACAAGAGCTGATTTTTATGGATTTGTTATTCCTTTGGCTAAAAATTTGATGGAAATGAGTAAAGAAAGCAACATTAATGTAAAAATAAGAGCATGTGATACTTTAGGTGTTGGAGTTTCTCATGTAGGTGTAGAGCTTCCAAGGAGCGTACCGGCAATTATTCACGGACTGAAGTATTATGCCCATGTTCCTTCAGAATCTATTGAATGGCATGGACACAATGATTATTATGCTGCAGTAACTAATTCAACAACATCTTGGCTGTACGGAGGTTCCTCTGTCAATACTACATTGTTTGGAATAGGAGAAAGGGTGGGTAACACTCCCCTTGAAGCAATGGTTATAGAATATGCTCAAATTAAAGGCAATGTAAAGTCTATGAACTTAAAAATAATAAATGAAATAGAAAAATATTTTGAAAAAGAACTTAAGTATAATATTCCTCCTAAAACACCATTTGTAGGAAGTGAGTTCAATGTTACAAAGGCAGGAATTCATGCAGATGGTTTACTAAAGGATGAAGAAATTTATAACAGTTTTGACACAAGGAAAATTCTTGATAAGGCTCCGTTGGTAGCTATTAATTCTTATTCAGGAATATCAAGCATAGCTTATTGGATTAACAGTTATTTTGGACTTAAGGGAGATAACAAAATTCACAAAAATGACGTCAGGCTAATATCTGTTAAAAATAAAATAGATGAAGAATATGAAAGTGGAAGAATAACAAATATTTCAAGTGAAGAAATGGAAAACTTAGCTAAAGCATATATTTTTAACTTCATAGAAAAAGATAAGGCAATATAGGAGGCACCATGCTTACATTATCAGAAAAAATAATTAAGAATCACTTAGTAACAGGTGAAATGATTCCGGGAAAAGAAATAGGAATAAAGATAGATCAAACATTAACTCAGGATTCTACGGGGACAATGGCTTATTTGCAGTTTGAAGCAATGGATATTGATAGGGTGAGAACTAAACTATCTGTAGCATATATAGACCACAATATGCTTCAGTCAGGACCTGAAAATGCTGATGATCATCTTTATATTCAAACGGTTGCAAAAAAACACGGCATTTATTTTTCAAAGCCTGGAAACGGCATATGTCATCAGGTGCATTTAGAAAGATTTTCCGTTCCAGGAGATACACTGCTTGGTTCCGACAGCCATACACCAACTTGTGGAGGTATGGGCATGCTTGCCATAGGTGCAGGAGGTCTTGATGTGGCAGTAGCTATGGCAGGGGGCGAATACAACATTATAATGCCAAAAATTGTAAATGTGGAATTAAAAGGCAAACTTAATAAGTTTTGCTCTGCCAAAGATATAATACTTGAAGTATTGAAGTGTTTTACGGTAAAAGGCGGAATAAATAAAATTTTTGAGTATAGCGGTGATGGCGTGGGTACTCTTTCAGTTCCGGAAAGAGGTACCATTACAAATATGGGTGCAGAACTTGGGGCCACCACTTCAATATTCCCTTCGGATGAAAGAACTTATGAGTTTTTAAAAGCACAGGGAAGAGAGAATGATTACATTGAGTTAAAAGCAGATGAAGGAGCAGTTTATTCGGAAAAAATAACTATTGATTTGGGCCTATTAGAGCCAAACATTGCACTTCCACACTCACCAGATGCAGTGGTGCCTGTAAATGAAGTGCGTGGTAAAAAAGTTACACAGGTTGCCATAGGAAGCTGTACTAATTCATCATATATGGATTTGATGAAGGTTGCAAATATATTGGATGGTCAAACTGTACATGAAAATGTATCATTGGTGGTATCTCCCGGCTCAAAGCAGGTGTTGACAATGATTGCAGAAAACGGTGCATTGGCTAAAATAATATCTGCAGGTGCCCGTATACTGGAAAGCGGTTGTGGACCCTGTATAGGGATGGGTCAGGCACCAAGCACCGATGGGGTATCAATTAGAACATTTAACCGAAACTTTAAAGGAAGATGTGGAACAGAGTCTGCAGATGTGTATTTGGTAAGTCCTGAAGTTGCTGCTTTTTCTGCAATTAAAGGATATATTGCTGGAAGAGAAGATTTTTTTGATGTTGATTTAAACATCGAAACACCAAAAGACTTTATTGTAAAAGACAATATGATAGTAGGGCCTGCGGAGGATGGCAATGATATTAAAGTTATAAGAGGACCTAATATAAAGCCGTTTCCTAAGAGCAGTACAATGGAAAATTCAACAGGAGGGAAAGTTTTATTAAAGGTAGGAGATGATGTTACTACAGATGCTATAATGCCTTCAAATGCAAAGCTCCTTCCTTATAGGTCAAACATTCCCTATTTATCGGAATTTTGTTTTTCTCAAATAGACGAGAATTTCCCAAAAAGATCAAAAGAAAATAATGGTGGGATTATTGTTGCAGGAAAGAATTACGGACAAGGCTCAAGCAGAGAACATGCAGCTTTGGCTCCCTTGTATTTAGGAATAAAGGCTGTTGTTGCTAAATCCTTTGCTCGAATTCATAAAAGCAATTTAGTCAATAATGGCATACTTCCACTAACATTTGTAAATGAAGTGGATTATGAAGACATTGAAATTATGGATGAAATAATAGTCAATAATCTCCCGTCACAATTGGAAAATGATATAATAATAGTTGAAAATAAATCAAAGAATAAAATATATGAAACCCATCATGTGTTGTCAAATAGAGCTGTAGAAATACTTAAAGCTGGCGGACTCTTAAATTTCATTAGTAAGCAGGTGGCAAAATGAAAAGGAAAGTAACATTGATTCCCGGTGATGGGATAGGTTTGGAAATAATGTATGCGGCAAAAGAAATAATAGATGCAGCGACAGATAATATTGAGTGGGAAGAGGTAATAGCGGGGAACACAGCATATGAAAAGTGCGGTGTTCTCCTTCCGGAAGAAACTTTAAAAAGTATAGAAAAAAATAAGATTGTATTAAAAGGTCCTATACCTACACCGGTAGGCAAGGGTTTCAGAAGTATCAATGTAGAACTTAGACAAAAATTTAATTTATACGCTAATGTAAGACCTGTACGGTCTTATGAAGGTATTGATTGTTTATATAAAAACTTGGATATGGTTATAATAAGGGAAAATACTGAAGATTTATATAAGGGAATTGAATACATGGTAACTCCTGATGCTGCAGAAAGTATTAAAATTATAACAAGACAAGCAAGTGAAAAAATTGTTGATTTTGCATTTAAGTTAGCATTGAAAGAAAACAAGAGCAAAGTTACATTAACTCATAAAGCTAATATCATGAAATTATCTGACGGTTTATTTTTGGAGTCTGGAAGGAATGTTTCGAAAAAATATCCAAACATACAATTTGAGGATGTAATCGTTGATGCCATGGCAATGAAGTTAGTAATGAATCCTAATGATTATCAAGTAATAGTTGCTCCAAACTTATACGGCGACATACTTTCAGATATGGCAGCCGGTTTAATAGGAGGATTGGGGATGGCACCAAGTGCTAACATAGGAACAGATATAGCAATATTTGAACCTGTTCATGGCTCGGCACCGGACATTGCAGGAAAAAATATTGCAAATCCAACCTCTGCGATTTTAACAGGTATTATGATGCTAAATTATTTAGGTGAAGAAAATGTGGCAATAAAAATTGAAAATGCACTTAAAAATGTTTTAAAAAACAAAGATTTTCATACAAAAGACATAGGTGGAAATTTAACTACAACTGAATTTAAAAATAAGGTGCTATATAATATAAATTCTTAATATATTGCTGTTAAATATTAAGATTTATTAAGAAAGTAAGAATTCCTTGAAATTTCAACGAAGGAATTTTTTCTTTTTGTGACATATTTCGATAGTATTTTTAAAACTGCTATATTTCAATGGTATTATGTATTTTTAACAATATGAAACTATATATTGTATTTTATTGACATATTTTTGAGTTACTGCTACAATATGTAGTACAATACAAAATAACAGGGAGAACAGGGATATGATAAGAATATTAAAAAGAACTGGAAACTTCGTTGATTTTAATAAAGATAAAATCAGCAATGCCATTATTAAAGCAATGAAGGAAACCAAGGATGGTGTTGATGAACAATTAGCTAAAGAAATAAGCTTAAAAATCGAGGAAGAAATTTCAAGCAAGAACTTTCCAGTTCCTGTAGAAACGGTACAGGACTTAGTTGAAAACTACTTGATGGACAGTATTAGAAAAGACGTTGCCAAGAAATATATATTATACAGGTATGAGAGGGATAAATCAAGAGATTCAAGGAAGAGGAAGGATTATAAACTCCTTAGCGAAGAATTTATCAGCAAGTACAAACATATAGGCTCACCCATGGATCAATTAGGAAATTTCGTTTATTACAGAACATATTCAAGGTGGCTTCCCGAAGAAAGAAGAAGAGAATATTGGTGGGAAACAGTAAGGAGAGCCGTTGAATACAATTGTGGTTTAGTTCCTACAAAAAAAGAAGAAGCAGAAAAATTATATGATAATATATTTAATTTAAGACAATTTTTATCGGGTAAAGTTTGCCCCTTATATAAGTGATTATATAAGCAAACTCCTTTAACTGCTGGAACTCTAACTTAATATTGATAAAAGTAATAAATATTTTCAATATTGATATGACAATCAGCAGCGAAGTTTTTTCGATAATGAAGGTAAAAATACAATGCCAAGAAAACTAACACAAGAAGAATACTGCAATAAATTCTATAAGAAAAATCCTAAGGGTTTTGAAGTTGTTGGAGAATATGTAAATACAGATACGGAAATTATAATAAGACATACCGTATGTGGAAATGAATATCTTCGAAAACCTGAAAAATTATTATCAAGGGGTGCTTCATGTCCGAAATGTAGCCCTTATGCAAAAAATCGTAGGACACAGGAAGAATTTGTGAAAGATGTATATGATAGATTTGGTGATAAATATTCAGTCGTTGGTAAATATATCAACATTGATAGTGATGTACCTATAAGACACAATGAATGCGGAACAGTGTGGTATCCTAACGCAAATGCTTTTTTAAGAGGTACGATAAAAGCCTGTCCTCGTTGTTCAAAAGGTGGAGTATTAATGACGCAAGGGGAATTTGAGAAACAAATAGAAAGCATTGAAGATTATGACGAATATAAGTTTCTTGAAAAATATCAAGGTTATGATACTAAAATATCAATTTTACACAAAGATTGTGGGTACGAATATTATATATCACCTAATAAGTTCATAAATGGTAGAAGATGTCCTAAATGTAAAGCAACTGTTGGCGAAAAGAAGGTTATTAGAATAATTAATAAACTAAAAGTACCATATGAAAAAGAAAAATCATATATTGGACTTTTATACGATAAAGTTGCTTTAAGATTTGATTTCTTTGTTAATAACAGTTTCTTGATTGAGTATGATGGAATACAACATTTTAAACCTGTCAGATGGAATAAAAAAATGTCTGATGAAAAGGTTAATGAGTTATTTGCTAAAACTCAATATAGAGATATGATAAAAAATAAATTTTGCAAAGATAATAAGATAAATTTGTATAGAATTGCCTATACAGAATTGGCATTTATAGATGAAATTGTGTTAGATATTATCGAAAAAGAACGTTCAACGACTATTCCGAAAGGAAGTACACTGCAAGCGTATGGTAGTGGAAATGGGGAGAGTGTCAAGTACACTATGATATAGTCTGAACTTATGGGAAACCATAAGCAGTATCTAATACCACTGTTAGATACGGGGTAGATAGTTGCGTATCTGCTTGAACATATTGAGAACATTTTGGGTGGGTGGAACTCCTGTTTCATACAATTACCCTATGGCAAATTTCAATTGTGCCTTTGAAATAATAAATGACTTCCATTCATTCAGAGACTTGTTTTATTTGCTTATGATAGGTGCAGGAGTAGGTGTAAGAATTTTAAAAAGCGATATTGAGCAGCTTTCTAAAATAAGAGGAAATTATAAAATAATTCACGAAGATTACACACCTGTTGAGAAATCTAAAAGAGAAGATAATACAGGTGTTGAATTCAGCCATAATAATTCAGTAAAAATAATCGTCGGCGACAGCAAGGAAGGATGGGTGCAGTCTCTTGACCATTTCTTCAGCTTTATAAATTCAAGTGAATATAGAAATATAAATACAATTATAATTAACTATAACAATGTAAGACCAAAGGGAGAAGTATTAAAAACTTTCGGCGGAACTGCCAGCGGACATGCAAGCATGAAAAACATGTTTACAAAAATTGATATGGTTATTAAAAAACGCGGAGCAATTGAAGGTAAGGACAGATTTAAATTAAAACCTATCGATTGTCTCGATATTGCAAATATAATAGGTGAAAATGTAGTAGTTGGCGGTGTAAGAAGAACTGCAGAAATTATGCTTATTGATTATGATGATACAGATTGCATAGAAGCTAAGAGCAAACTATACAAGCAAATTGACGGTCAATGGATTGTTGACAAAGACATAATTCACCGCTCCATGAGCAATAACTCAATTTATTACAGAAAAAAACCAACCCGTGAGCAGTTAAAGTGGCAAATTGAGCAAATGAGGTACTCAGGAGAGCCGGGATGGGTTAATGAAGAAGCAGGCAGCAAAAGAAGACCTAATATGAACGGTGTTAATCCTTGTGGAGAAATTCTCCTTGATAATAAAGGGCTTTGTAATTTAACAACTATAAATGTTTATGCATTTGTTGATGAAAATGGAAAATTAGATGAAAAGGGACTCCTTCGAGCACAGCGTCTGTCAGCACGAGCTGCATACAGAATGACTTGTGTAGAGCTTGAATTATCTCAGTGGGACAGGGTTCAGCAAAGAGATAAACTTACAGGTTGTTCACTTACAGGGTGGCAAGATATGGTTAATGCTGTAGGTCTTGACAGAGAACAACAAGCATCATTATTAAGAAAATTAAAAGATGCAGCACGCGATGAATCAGAAAGATATGCAGGAGAAATCGGTGAAAAAGCACCTATATTAGTTACTACCGTAAAACCTGAAGGAACATTGTCTCAGCTTCCGGGAGTATCCAGCGGTGTTCATTATTCTCACTCTCCATATTTTTTAA
>CAZCTI010000061.1:9338-11385 GCA_964501385.1 uncultured Clostridia bacterium | reverse complement strand
TTAATTCGAAGTTTTTATCTTATTTCCTTGTTTTCTTCTTTCAATTTCAGTTAAATATCTTTTTCTAACTCTTATGGCGTCTGGTGTTATTTCCACTAATTCATCGTCATTTATAAATTCTAATGCAACCTCTAAAGTCATAATTTTGGGAGGCGACAGCTTAATTGCATCATCTGCGGCTGAAGAACGAGTATTTGATTGCTTTTTAGCCTTGCAAGGATTTACGGTAATATCCTCTCCCCTTGCATTCATACCAATAATCATTCCTTCATATACTTTTTCACCCGGATTTATAAATAAAGTTCCTCTGCTTTCCAAATTACCCAATGAATATGCAATTGCTTCTCCTTGGTCGTTGGATATCAATACTCCGTTAATTCTTTGAGGTATTTCTCCTTTAAACTTTTCATAGTGGTCAAATACTCTCACCATTGTTCCTTCACCTCTTGAATCATTTATCAACTCGGTACGATATCCCAAAAGTCCTCTGGTAGGAACCATATATTCAATTTTTACATAATTTCCGTCAGGCATCATGGATACCATCACACCTTTTCTTAAATTAAGTTTTGAAATTACAGAACCTGAATATATTTCAGGAACATTTACAATTACTCTTTCAACAGGCTCCATAGTAACACCGTCTATTTTTTTAAGGATAACTTCCGGTCTTGATACAGCTACTTCATATCCTTCTCTTCTCATATTTTCAAGAAGTATGGATAAATGAAGCTCTCCTCTTCCGGATACTTTATATCCGTCCAATGCTCCTTCCAATGCCTCAACCTTAAGTCCCACATTAACTTCCAGCTCTTTTTCAAGTCTTGCCTTTAAATGACGAGTTGTAACATATTTTCCTGATAAACCTACAAAGGGTGATGTGTTTATTAAAAAATTCATAGACATTGTAGGTTCTTCAATTTTTATGGTTTCCATTGGCTTTACTTTATTTTCGTTGCAAATAGTATCACCGATGGAAATATCCGAAACTCCGGACACAACTACTATATCACCGCTGTATGCTTCTTTTGCTTGAGTTCTCTTCAATCCTTCATATATGAAGATATTGGATATCTTTTGTTTTTCAACACTGCCATCGTGTTTTGCAACTGATATAGTCTGGCCTTCTTTGATTGTTCCGGCAGTGACTCTTCCTATACCAAGTCTGCCTATATAATCATCATAAGCAAGTGTTGATACCTGCATCTGCAAATCTTCGCTGTCTCTGTCGGGATAAGGTTCAACATGTTTAATAATTGTGTCAAACAAAGGAACTATATCATCACTTTCCTCATCCAATTCATATTGAACAATTCCCTGTTTTGCAATACCATATAATATCGGGAAATCAAGCTGCTCATCATTTGCATTCAATTCCACAAACAAATCAAATACCATATCAACAACTTCTTCCGCCCTATGGTTTTTCTTATCAATTTTATTTATAAGTAAAATCGGTCTAAGTCCTATTTCAAGAGACTTTTGCAGCACAAATCGAGTTTGAGGCATTGGTCCTTCAATAGAGTCCACCAACAAAATAACTGTATCCACAGTTTTCATTATTCTTTCAACTTCTGATGAGAAGTCTGCATGTCCCGGTGTATCAACTATATTAATTTTTATGTCATTATGCATTACAGAACAGTTTTTTGAATATATTGTAATTCCTCTCTCACGCTCAATATCATTTGAGTCCATTACCTGTTCTGCAACTTCCTGATTTTCTCTAAAAACGCCGCTCTGTTGCAAAAAAGCATCCACTAATGTAGATTTACCTGCATCAACATGGGCTATTACTGCTATATTTATTATTTTTTTCTTCATAATTACCTTCTCTTTCAAATACGGGGGGTTAAATTTCCACAGCTTAGTGTATTCTTTTTGTTGACAAAATGCAAGTTTTTTTTGCAGTGGAATTAATATTTCTGCTTCATATAAAAAGGAACGCTTTGCGTCCCCTTATGATTTACTATATTGCTATGAATAACCATCACGTCAGAGTCATTCTGAATGCAGAGAAGAATCTCAAGTACGGGGACATTCCTCG
>CAZCTI010000061.1:0-9238 GCA_964501385.1 uncultured Clostridia bacterium | reverse complement strand
AGACTATCTTTTTACTAGAGGTGTGTCCCCCTTCCAAGTACGGGGACATTCCTCGGGCCCGCAGAGACTATCTTTTTACTAGAGGTGTGTCCCCCTTCCAATATACTATCTTTCCATCAATGATTGTCATCACTGTTTCATAATTTATATCCAACAGAGGATTTCCTTTGAATATTGCTATATCTGCATCCTTGCCTACTTTTAAGCTTCCTACTCTTTCATCAATTCCTGTAATTTCTGCAGGGTTGATTGTTATGGCTTTCCATGCTTCTTCTTCAGACAGACCTGCTTTAACTGCCATTCCTGCACACATGGTAATATGCTGTATAGGTATGACATTAGAATCTGTTATAATAGCTGTTTTAATTCCTGCATCTATTAATATTTTAGGTGTTTCAAAGCTTTTGTTTCTAAGTTCTACCTTTGTTCTTGAGCCAAATGTAGGACCTATTAAACATGGTTTACCGGCAGCTTTTAACTCCTCAACAATTAGATGTCCCTCAGTGCAGTGGTCTAATGTTATATCTAAATTAAATTCTTTAGCAATTCTAAGTGCAGTAAAAATATCATCGGCTCTATGGGCATGTGCTTTTAAAGGAATTTCTTTCTTTAATACAGGCAGCATGGAATGTAGTTTAATATCAAAGTCCGGTTTTTGGTCAGGATCTTCCTTAGATGCTTCCAAATCTTCCATGTATTTTTGTGCTTCAAAAAGTGTTTCTCTTAACAATGCCGCAATAGCCATTCGCGTAACGGGAGATTTATGCTGCTCATCATAAACTCTTTTAGGGTTTTCGCCAAAAGCGATTTTCATTGCAACAGGCTCTTTGATAATCATATCATCAACCTTTTTACCGCAAGTTTTTATTGCTGCAAATGTTCCTCCTATTACATTAGCACTTCCCGGTCCTGTAACAGCACATGTAACTCCACCTTCAATTGCATCCTGGAAACCTTGATCCATAGGATTAATTCCGTCAATTGCTCGCATATGAGGTGTAATAGGCTCAACTGCTTCATTGCCGTCTTCTCCTTCAAAACCTATTCCTTCCTCCCACAAACCTATGTGGCAGTGGGCATCTATTAATCCCGGTGTTACCAATAGACCTTTTGCATCAATAACTTCCACATCATTAGGAATAATTAAGTTGCTGCCTATTTCTTTAATTTTTCCATTTTCAATTATTATTTGACCATTCTTAATATCTTCTCCATCCATGGTCTTAATATAACCATTTATAATTGCTAACATGCTACCTCCAAATTATTAAATACTAAATTATTATCATAACCCAATAACTTCTAATCTAAGTGATTTCTTATTGCTATGAATACACGTTAGTGTCATTCTCATGAGATCCTTCGCTTACGCTCAGGATGACAAAGTCAGTTCTACTTAGGAATAAATCCAACCTTTTTTTGCACCTTTCTCAAAGTTTTACGTGCTACATTTTCTGCCTTTTGTGCACCCAAACTATATATTTTCTCTAAATAATCTTTATTTTTAAGTAAATAGTCTATTTTTTCCTGAATAGGTGCAAGTTCTCCAACTACTACTTCTGCAACATCCTCTTTTAATTTTGCATAGCCCATTCCCTCATAATCCATTACTATTTCTTCAGGTTTTTTGCCTGTAATTTTTGAGTAAATATTTATTAAGTTTTTAACACCCGGTTGCTCATCGCTATAATTTATAACTCCTATGGAATCCGTAACTGAACGTTTGAATTTTCTTCTTATGTCATCAGGTTTATCCATAAGAAGCACATATGCATTATCATTTTCATCTGATTTTGACATTTTGCTGGTAGGGTCCTGCAAACTCATAATTTTAGCAGCATCCTTAGAAATATAGGGGTCAGGAACAGTAAATGTTTCACTGAAACGATTATTAAACCTTTGTGCAATATCTCTTGTAATTTCTAAATGCTGTCTTTGATCTTCCCCAACAGGTACCAAATCAGCTTGATATAAAAGTATATCTGCAGCCATTAAAACAGGGTATGTAAATAATCCTGCAGTTATGGCATTGGAATCTTGTTTTTTGGATTTATCCTTAAATTGTGTCATTCTGCTAAGCTCACCATAGTATGAAAAGCAGTTTAATATCCATGAAAGCTCAGCATGTGCCGGCACATGGGACTGAATAAATAATGCTACATTATCAGTATCTAAGCCTCCGGCTATGTAGGCAGCAAGAAGTTCATATGTATTTTTCCTTAATTCCTTAGGCTCCTTGGGAACAGTTATGGCATGCATGTCAACCACACAGTAATAACATTCATATTCATTTTGAAGAGCTACCCAATTTTTTAAAGCTCCCAAATAATTTCCTAAAGTAAGTGAGCCTGAAGGCTGCATACCGCTGAATATCACTTTTTTGTTTTCCATTTTATCCTCCATAGAAATAATTGGTGAATGAGACTGCGTAAATAAAAACGAGTTCCCTCATTGAAACTCGCAAAGTTCAATTTTTTTGATTATACTACTATAAAAATAATTTGTCAAAAATATATTATTTGTCATCCTACGTGTAAGTCAGATCAAGGTTTTAAAAGATGAGATTCTTCACTGCGTTCAGAATGACACTTACGTGTATTTATATCAATGACTATGGATCACAAAACTACAATCTGAGCAAATATGTAATCATCAGAAATACTATTTGTGATATTTCTACTAAAAATCCTTCAATTGAAGTCGGTATATTTTTTATTTTTTTATCCACTATGCTTACAATTACCCCCATTAACATATATGTAAGCGACAATGAAATAATAAGCTTATAGTTAAATATTACAGCAAATAAAAATGTTATGAAAAACGCAGCTATTATATGGTATTTACCGCAATGTTTTAAAATTGATGTATTATCTAAATCTCTTTTTATGACCTTGCTTAATAATATCAAATTTGAAAATCCTGCAGCCGGCATAATAACCAGCGAAGTTACAGGGACTATTCTAAAAAGAGAAAAATATGTTAAACAAATTAATAATACTCCAATAATACCTGAGATTTGCTCTGTTTGATTGTTAGGTTTTATATAATAATTTAAAGTTCTGTAAACATCCTTTATATTAGTCGTCTTTGTTACAATACAATAATATAAAAGCATTAAAGAACTTATAAAAAACCCGTCATATATGAACCTAAAAGAAGAAATAATAAACAAAAAAATACCAATGGCAATTCCTATTAAAGGAAGTGTCATTACTGCATTTTTATAATCCTCCTCATTTGTTTCTTCATAAATGGTAAGACTTACACAGGAATATTTTTTTAGCATTAATACAACGCCTATCACAATACTTCTTAAGTCAAACATAATATTTACCTCTACCATTATATCATAGGTGCAAGACGTAATAGGATTGCTTCACACCGATACAATAAATTCATTAAATCAAATAAAACCGTTAGGCTTTATCACCTTTTGAATTTATTATATCACAAATGAGTTAATTAATAAATATAATTTAATTGCTTAAATAAGATTATAAAATCTCATAAGTATTATATAGGCTTCTTGATATGTACAATAATCAAATGGTTTGAAGTTTTGTCCGTCGCCCTTTAAAACTCCCTTATCAGCAGCAATATAGATATATGGCTTTTCATTATCATCAACTAATTCTATATCATTATAATTTATAATCTTATAATCAGAAAAATTCATGTCTAACTCGTTGCCTATGTATACCATAATTTTTGATATTTCAAGTCTTGTCATATGTCCTTCAGGCTCTTTAAAGGAATCAGAGTTTAAAATTCCCATATTATAAGCTTGGTGCAAAATATTATTATTATTGAATAAAAGATTATAATAAGATGAGTAATTCATACCGTCATCTACAAATATTTCTCCATTAACAGGATCCAAAGCAACATGCTCTTCATAATCCATTATATGAAAATAATTATTCAAATTTTCTCCACCATTTTTTTGATGAAGCATATTTAAGATTAATTTATAAAAATCTTCTCTTGTAATGTAAGCATCATACAGCCCATCAAACTCCTTTGGAATAAGTGATGTGTTTTTCATGTCAGCAATTATATCTTTTGCCCAAATCTTAGGATATTGAGGAACTGCATTAAGCCAAAGCTTTGTATTTTCAGAAATAGAATAAAAAGCTTCATTAAATGTGTCTGCAAGCAAACTTAATTTTTCATGAATTATTGAAAATTCTCCATTATTTATATTTCGGAGAATTGAAGGATGTGATTCCGCATACCATATTAAATCAGCAACTTCATCCTTAAAACTTGTTGCTGAATGTTTATTAACATACACTTTGCAGTAACCATCTCCCCAGGTGCCATATTCGTATCCTACATTTAACTTGTCAAATTCTAATTCTATTTTTGTCATATCATATACTTTAAACATATAATCACTTATGAAATGACCTATCTCATGTACTATAACATCTTCTGATGTAAAACTTGACTCAACATTTAAACTGCTTTTTAGTGCTTTTATGTAAATATTAACTGTTTTTTCATCATTAACCGATACTGAAAACAAATCTTTAATATTTTCGGTTTTGACTAAAATTATATTTGTTGTTATTCCATTATTTGAATAGTAGTCGGTTATTTCTTTAATCATATTATCAGGAAACTTTTTAATGCTTTTTTCTAACATTAAGATACTGTCTGTAAAATTACTGCACTCATTGTCCTTTGGTATGATAATATTTATACCGTAGGTTTTTTCTATATTGCTTTTTATATCGAATTCCTCATAATTTACAACGCCATCAAAACCAAAGGCTATAGTGCCAAAAATACTGATATATATTACCATACATAATATTCTTTTTATTTTAATCATTTCATCTACCTCACCGATAAATTTTTGATTCGATAAAATTTTCAATTATTTGTGAAAAGTATAAGAATTATAGCACAAGGTATAAAATATTGCAATCAAAATTTGAAAACGTTCGCATAATTAGCGTGGAAATTTTATTAAAATAATGATACAATATTATATTATTAGAAAAAATATTTATGAATAATTAAAAACATAGAGGTTCACAATGAAAATAACAATAATATCTGTAGGAAAAATCAAGGAAAAATTTTTTACTGAAGCAATGAAAGAATACACAAAACGCCTTTCAAAATATTGCAAGTTAAATGAAGAGATTATACCTGACGAAAGAGCCGACGAAAACTATTCCCAAGCAGAAATCGAACAAGTTAAAATAAAAGAAGGGCAAAAAATACTTAATAAAATTCCTAAGAATTCTTATATAATTGCTTTAGATATAAACGGTGTTCAGCTTAGCTCTGAGGAGATGTCAAAGAAAATAGAATACTTAGGTATAGAAGGAACCTCTGATATAACATTTATTATAGGAGGCAGCAACGGCTTATCCGACGAAGTCATAAACAGTTCCAACTTTAAGCTGTCATTTTCCAAAATGACATTTCCCCATCAGCTTTTTAAGGTTATATTGTTAGAGCAAATTTACAGAGCCTTCAAAATAATATCCGGTGAATCCTACCATAAGTGAGTACAAAGGAAATATAGTGTAGGATTTTGGTTTTCCATATCTGTAATATACACTTTGTACAATACAAAAAATGTAGCAGCTGAACTATTTTCTTTCAAAACATTCAATATTGTTCAGGTGTATATATAGGATATGGAAAGGATTACTGTCATATCTACTAAACTAATATTTTTTTCTTATCTAATGTAGTTACAACAAATGAAAATAGACCACTAAATATTAAGCTGAAATAGAAGCTTATCCCTCTCCACAACAATAATGCAGTTGAAATAATATTTTGAGGGAATAAATATCCCAGCAATATTACAAAACCGATTTCACTTGCCCCTGCGGTTCCCGGAGTAGGAATAAAAGATACTGCCATATATAAAAATGATTGCAAACAAATAATATCAATTATATTTGATTGATTTAACCCAAGGGATTTGTAAACAAGATAAGTAGTACTGAAAAAAACTGTAAGCTGTAAAATGGTAAATAAAAACATTTTTATTGTGTAATGATAATCTTCTTTTAATTTACTTATGCTGTCTTCATATTCTGATATGAAATTTTCAGCTTTACCAATTAATTTATTTACATCCTTTACAATATGCATTTTAAATAGTAAATTCAATAAAAAAGCACATATTTTTAATAAAATTTGTTGATTAAATGCTATTAATACAATTGCACTGAGCATAACCGTATTTATTGTTAAGCCCGTAATAATAAAGACAGAAGCATTGTTGTTAAAGTTAGTTAATAGCTTAATTTTATAAATAGCTAAAAAAAGCGAATAAATTGTTACCCCAATTTGAAACAACAAAAATTTACATATAAGAATTGCTGTCCCATTGCTTAAAGAAATATCACCATCTTTAAGAACATATAATTGTACTGGCTGGCCTCCTGTAGCTAATGGTGTAATATTGCTATAATATTGTCCAATAATTGTAACTTTCACAGCAAGCCAAAATGTTTTAAGATTCCTTTTATGATCAGTAAATTTTGTTATTAAAGAAAAAAACATAGCAGCTTCTAACAACCAAAATATAAAAATAAATGCTACTGCAATTATAATGTAATATATATTAATTTTTTTTAATATATTAATCAAATTAAATAAATCATCATTCTTAAACAATATAGCCAGCATTACTAATGCTGATAAAATGATGAATGTAATACCAAAAGCTTTTTTAAATTTCTTAAAATCCATTTTAAATAACCTCATTAATAACCGAGTCTATAAACAACCTGCTGTAATTTAGAGACCTTTTTATTCTTTTAATATTTTTGTTTAAATAATTAGCAATATCCGGATTATTAATATGATAATCCAATATGAATGGTAAATTATCTATGTCTTCAATAATAAAACCTATTTTGTTTTGTTTGACAAATTCAATATTCCCTTTTTCTTGACCAATGTTTGAATTCAATACTATTAACGGTAATTCCTTATTAATAGCTTCAAATATGGTTACCCCTCCGGGTTTTGTAACAATATAAATCGATTCATCCATCATTTCATTTAAATTGTTCACATATCCATATATTTTTACATTTGAATATTGTATATCAGATAACTTCTTATATAGTTTTTCATTTCTGCCTGTAACAATTTTTATTTTATAGTCATTATATTCATTAAGTTTTTCTATCAGTTCTTTTGAAATATGATCAATGCCACTTAACACAATAAGAATTGTATTTTTATCATTAACAGAAAAATTAATATCTTTGTTAATAAATTCTTTTTTCACCGGTATACCGGTTACAAGTATAATATCTTTATCTACACCTTTACTAATAAGCTTAGTTTTTATTTCATCAGTGGGAACTAAATATTTATTTGTTCCTTCATAAATCCATTCCCAACTGTCAACTACATCAGTTATAACCGTAATCAAATTAATATCTTCATCATATTCTTCTTTCACTTTGGCAACAATGCATGAACTTAATGGAAATGTGCTGATTATAAGTTTTGGGTTTTTAATTGTCATATATTCATAAAACTTTTTATAATATAAGCTGCTAAAAATATTATCTATTATATTATTTTTATTTTTTAATTTTACATCATATAGTTTATTATAAACCGATGGATAGCTTCCTGTCAGTTCAGAGTACATTTTTGAACTGAAATCTTTTACCTTTGGATTTACTATTTCCAAAATATCTGCAATATCAACTTTTACATTTATATATTCAGCTTCAATTTGCTCCTTTAATGCGTTAGAAACACTTTTATGCCCCATTCCAAAAGAAGCAGTTAGTATTAAAATATCAGTCATTTCAATACTCCTTTCTTCGTATATTATTAATGCTTTTAGATTGTAAATTTTCCGATAAATTATATTACTTATATAGTTAGTATACACCTAATTTCTTAATTCAAAATTAGAATTATATTAATTTTTAAAAACACAAAAAAATAGTCTATTTAATTAGACGTAATAAAAGTATTTTTGTTCAAATTTAAAGACTAACATCTAAATTTCTATTCATAATAGATTAAATATTGTTGATCAAACTTCATAACCATACCTTTGTCAAAGACCTACCCTGCTAAATCTCGTAAATTATCACTTTTTATAATAGTATAACACTCAAAATTTGTATTGTTATCTATAAATAATTTTGATATAATTATGTAAAACAAAGTATAAATAATTGGAGGAAACAATGGAACAATATTCAAATAAAAAATTTTCATTGTTTGAATTTAATAAATTAGAAACTAAAGATGAAAATAAATATGAATTAATTGATGGAATTGTTTTAACGTCTCCAAGACCTAATATTAAACACCAAGAAATTATGGGCAATCTATTCCTTTTGTTAGGTAGTTTTTTAAAAAAGAAACAATGTAAAATATTTACCGAAATAGAGCTGGAATTCAATGACAATGTTATAATTCCCGATATTTCAATTATTTGCGGTTTAGAAAATACAAATATACAAAGATATAAGGGTGCACCTGAAATTGTAATTGAAATACTAAGCCCAAGCAGCAGATATGTCGATACATTTACAAAACTGTATAAATATGAACTATTAGGTGTTAAAGAATATTGGATTGTAAACCCTAAAACACAGAATACAATCATATATAACTTTGAAAGAAAAACAAATAAAGAATATACAATAAATGATAACTTGGTATCTGATATATTTAGTGACATAGACATAAGAGTATCTGAAATCTTTGAACCATAAAAAATTCTGGGGACAGATTGCTGCTAATCTTAGCACCTATTTTATATACTCTTTAGATGCCATGACCTCATTCAATTCCAATGTTTTTATATATTAATTTTCTACTAAGCAAAAACAGTATTCGACAATTCTTTAATCGAATACTGTTACTCAGAGCCTTCTTCTTCATATGTTTTAATAATAAAGGCATACTCACATTCGTTTTCTCCCCAGGAAGCAATCATTCTGAATCCTCTTATATCCTTTTTTTCCGGCTCATAATATGAACTTAAAGAGGATGCAAAATGTTTTTCTATTTCAAAGGAGCATTTACCATTAATTAATTGAACAGGAATATTTACTATTTCTTTGTCTGTATAAATTTGTCTGCCATTCTCGTCAATCAAAATATCCATAATTTTAAATTCATCAGGAGGATTGCTCTTAAATGTAATTTCAGCAATGTTACTGTTCTTAAATACAGGAATATCCTTTTGTTCTTTTAATATAGTAACAAAAGTATC
>CAZCTI010000060.1:0-11548 GCA_964501385.1 uncultured Clostridia bacterium | reverse complement strand
AGGTATTGAAGCTTATGAATCACATGCAAATTATATTTTATTCAAAACGGATATTTCTGATTTAAAAGAGAAAATGCTTAAGAAGAAAATCCTAATAAGAAGCTGCTCAAATTATGTGAATTTAAGCAGAGAATACTATAGGATTGCGGTAAGAACAAAGGAAGAAAACAAAATATTCATTGAAAAATTAAAAGAAGTAGTGGAAAAAACATGAAAACAATACTTGTAATATTAGATGGTGCAAGCGAGGAAAAAATAGAAGAGTTAAGTTTTACCTCACCAATCGAATATGCAAAAACACCGGTCTTGGATATTCTGATAAAAACGGGAAAATACAGCAGAAAAGTGTTTTTTCCCGAAAACAGAGTTCCAGACAGTTTATGCTGCATACTTACAATTTTAGGTGCACCTGAATGCTCAATACCTGAAAACAGAGCATATTTTGAGGCTTTGGCTGCAAATATCGAAATCAAGGACACAGAAGCAGTGCTCAGATGTAATTTGGTTAGTATTAAAGATAACAGGCTAAAATCCTTTAACGGAGAAGGTTTGACAAAATGTGAAATGAAAGAATTCTCAAAGAAAGTCACTACAAAAAACAATCTTAAATTTTACCACATAAGCGATTATAGAAATATTTTGGTTATAGATAAGGATAAGCTGACTTCTAAGCTGAAAAATATGCCTCCCCATGAAAATGTGGGAAGGTCTATGGATGAATTGCAGAGAAATATTAACAATGAGATTTTAAAAGAATTTTTCTGTGACAATAGATTTTCAATAAACAACATAGATTATGCGTTTTATCCATGGGGTGTTTCGGAAAAAACAGAACTAAAGTCATTTTTTGAACTACACAAAAAATCATGCTCCTGTGTTTGCAGTGCTGAAATTGTTAAAGGTATTTCAAAGGCTATGAAAATAAATCTGCCGGAATTAAAATATGCAACATCTGATGTGGACACGGACTTAAGTGAAAAAGCAGAAGTTGTATTAAGGGAATTGCATACTCATGATTTTGTAATAGCTCATATAAACGGAACAGACGAAGTATCTCACAGAAAAGATACATATGGTAAAATAAAATTTATAGAAAAAATAGACAAAGAATTTTTAAATGTTATATGTAATAATGTTAAGAATACAAAAATAATAGTTTTAGCTGACCATCAGACAAGCTCTGTTACAGGAAAACATGGAACAGGTTCTGTTGATGTAGTAGAAACAATTATTAAGGAGGGTATATGGCTAAGGTAATAATGATTCAGGGAACTACGTCCAATGCAGGTAAAAGCTTGACTGTTGCAGCACTTTGCAGAATATTTAAGCAGGATGGTTACAAAGTGGCTCCTTTTAAATCACAAAATATGACATCCATTACATGTATAGACCATGAAGGCTTAGAAATGGGAACAGCACAGGCAATGCAGGCAGAGGCAGCAGGAATTAAGCCTGAAGCAAGAATGAATCCTATTTTGTTGAAACCTACAGGAGATAAAGGTGCTCAAATTGTTTTAAACGGAAAGGTTTTTAAGGATATGAGTGCAAGCGAGTATTACAATTATAAAAAAGAAATGATCCCTCATATTTTAAAGGCATACAATTCATTAGCTGAGGAACATGATATTGTAGTTATTGAAGGTGCCGGAAGTCCCGCAGAAATAAATTTAAGGGATAATGATATTGTAAATATGGGAATGGCAAAACTTGTAGATGCACCTGTAATAATTGTTGGCGACATTGATAGGGGAGGAGTTTTTGCTTCCTTGGCAGGTACAATGCTTTTGCTTGATGAAGAAGAAAAAGCAAGAGTGAAGGGATTTGTCATAAATAAGTTCAGGGGTGATGTCAATCTTCTTCTGCCCGGATTAAAGATGCTTGAGGAAATAACAAAGGTGGATGTGTTGGGAGTTGTTCCTTATATGAATGTTGATTTAGATAATGAAGACAGCTTGTCGGAATCCGGAAAAAAGAGCTATCTTCATGTACTTGAAGGACTGAATTTGAAAAAATATAAAGAAAACCAATATGACAATTTAGCGGATTGTATGAGGAAGTCATTGGATATGGAGAAAATTTACAAAGTTACAGGTTTGAAAAGATAAATACTCTAAAGGAGGTCAACCTTGAATAACATCAAAAATTATAAATTTACACAAAACAGAAAGTGTGAATACTTTCCTTGTCACAAAACTGATAACAAAGATAATTTTAATTGCCTATTTTGTTATTGTCCCTTATATGCTTTAAAAGGAACCTGCGGAGGGAATTATTTCAAAAACAATGGGATAAAGGATTGCTCCAATTGTTTGATACCTCACTCAGATGGAGGTTATGAAAAAATCATGGATAAGATTAAAGATATAATAAAATTAGGAAGCGATTTCTAATATCCTAAACTACTCCATGCATTATCATCTTATGCGATGTTGTGAGCATCTTAAAAGCCCTATTGGGCTTTTTCTTTGTGTTAGAATAAGTATTACTTATAAATGAATTGTTAAGCATAAGCAAAACAAATTTGTTTTATGTGTGTATGTATGATAAAATTTTTTTGCTGAAAAAATATTAACGAAGAGGTATTATATGAAAAAAATAAGTTTTATTAGTATCATATTAGTGTTTGTACTAATATTGGCTGTTGGATGTACAACTGAGCAAGCAAATGCACCTGAGCAGATCAATCAGGCACAGGAAGAAACACCGGAAGTTCCAGATGTCAAAGATGAATTTAATTCGCAGATATTATTTAACGGCTCATCTACTTTAGCTCCTGTTATGGCTTCAATTTCTACAAACTTTATTGAAGGTTTTGTAACATGGGACAAGGTTGATGCTTCATTTCCAGAAAAGAATATCGCTATATATGTATCTGCAGGCGGTTCAGGACAAGGTGTTAAATCTGTTATAGATAAAACCAGTGATTTTGGTATGGTTGCAAGAACTGTTAAGGATTCAGAAAAAGAACAGCTTCCTGAGCTTAAAGAATTTAAGATTGGAATTGATGCATTAACATTGGGAGTGAACCCAAATAATCCAGTTTTATCAGTTAAGGATGATTTAACAAAAGATGAAATTATAAAAATATTCTCAGGTGAATATAAAACTTGGAATAATTTAGATGCATCGCTTCCTGACAAAGAAATTGTCGTAATTACAAGAGATATAGGTGGCGGGGCTCATGAAGTTTTCCAGTCAAAAATAATGGGTGATGTTGATGTTAAAGCTGATGCTATTCAAGCACCATCTATGGGAGCATTAGTTACAAAAATAATTGAAAATGAATATGCCATCGGATATGCATCATTTGGTGTCGTTAATCAGAATTTAGGTAAAGTTGCTACAATAAAAGTTGACGGAGTTGAAGCAACAAAAGAAAATATAGTAAATGGTTCATACATAATTCAAAGACCATTAATAGCTATTATTAACGGTGAACTTACTGCACCGCAGCAAGCTTTTATGGATTATGTAATGAGTGAAGAAGGAATGAAAGTAGTACAAGACATGGGTTTTGTACCGGTAAAATAAATTGTCATCTTGAGCGGTAGCGATTATGTCATCCTGAGCGGTAGCGAAGGATCTCATGTTTTCAGGGAAGTGGGACACACCTCTACTATAGGGATAGTCTTTGAGGTAAGAGGAATGTCCCCGTACTTGAGATTCTTCACCTGCGGTTCAGAATGACTAGGGTTGCACTCTCGAAGGTTTATTAATAACAATGATATGGGCTGCAACTTTAAAATTAAGGAGTTACTATGAAAGATTACAGAGAAAATATTTTTCGCATAATAATTACCATCGGAGCCATATTATCAAGTTTGTTGGTTATATTGGTATTTTTTTATATATTAAAAGAAAGCCTTCCTTTTTTTAAGGAGGTTAATTTTCGTGAATATATACTGGGGCCAAGCTGGGCTCCATTAAGCTCTAAGCCTAAATATTCTTTTCTCCCAATGATATTAGCAACACTATATATATCATTTTTGGCAATAATAATAGCAACTCCTTTAAGTGTAGGTTGTGCCTTATTTTTAAGTTTTAATGCAAATAAGAAATATTCAAGGGTAATATTGTCATTCATTGATATGATAGCAGGCATCCCTTCCGTAATATTCGGCTTCTTAGGATTAGTAATACTTGTTAAGTTTTTAGAAAGAAATTTGGATATGGTAACCGGTGAAAGTATATTGGCTGGTGCGATATTGTTATCAGTAATGCTTTTCCCATATATAGTTACAGGATGCACAGAAACTTTTATAAAGGGGAAAAAAGTATATTATGCAGCTTCGCAATCCTTAGGAGTATCAAAATGGTATACCATGAGAAAAATAATGCTTCCATTTGCTTTAAATTCCATATTTGTTAATATTCTTTTGGCATTTAGCAGAGCAATAGGCGAAACAATGGCAGTAATGATGGTTACCGGTAATTCTCCAATATTCCCTAAGCTTCTTGGAAGGGCTGAAACAATCCCCTCGTTAATAGCACTTGAAATGGGCACAGCAACCTATAAAAGTATTCATTATTCTTCCCTTTATGCAGCAGGACTTATTTTAATAATTACAATATTGATTATTCAACTGATTACTTATATGATTAATATAGGAATGAGGCGTTCTTAGTGAAATTTAAAGAGCTATTTTTTAAATTATGGGTTATTCTTTCAGGAATAATAATTATATCAGCTACATTTGGATTATTTTTGTATCTTTTGTACAAAGGGATTGGAGTAGTTACACCAAAATTTTTACTTGGCTCTCCAAAAGGTATACCCCTTGGCATAGAAGGCGGAATATTTCCTGCAATTGTAGGCTCTCTTATGTCTGGGTTAATATCGGGATTGTTTGGGGGAGTTTTAGGATTATGCACGGCTGTTTATTTAACCTTTTATTGTGTGAATGAAAAAACAAGAAAATATATAATGCTGGCACTACAATGTTTAGCAGGAATACCATCTGTTGTTATAGGACTTTTTGGGTATACATTATTAATAGTAGGACTTGGTGTTAACAAAAGTCTGCTAAGTGCTTCAATCACTCTTACGATTATGATTATTCCTTTTATTGCAATACGTATGAAGAAAGCATTGGAGGAAACATCAAAGGAGCAATATATAAGCTCACTTAGTTTAGGAATTCCTAAGGGCTATACAATAGTTAAATTAGTAATTCCAAGTGCTTTTAAATATATAATGACATCCCTTGGCCTCGGCATAGTGTTTGCCATGGGTGCAACGGCACCAATAATGTTTACGGGAGCTGTGATAATTTCAGGTGTTCCCGGTAAGCTTACAGACCCTTTCATGGCACTGCCTTATCATTTATATATTTTGGTAAATGAGGGATTGTCTCTTGAAATGGCTTATGGAACTGCCTTTGTGCTGATTGTTATAGTATTATTAATAAATATAATCTGCCATTTTATCGGCAGTTATGAGGATATATAAATGAATATTTTAAGAACAGAAAATTTAAGCGTAAATTACGGAAAAAAAAGTGTATTAAAAAACATTAATATTACTTTTGAGAAAAATAAAATAACTGCAATTATAGGTCCTTCCGGCTGCGGTAAATCAACATTTCTAAAAACACTAAACAGAACTATTGAAGAATACGGCGGAAAATCAGAAGGAAATATTTATTTAAACAATGTAAATATAATGGATATGCCAGTTCAAGATTTAAGAAATAAAATAGGAATGGTATTTCAAACACCTGTAGTATTTCCATTTTCAATATATAAAAACATGACTTACGCCCCCATATACTATGGTGAAAAAAACAAGGAAAAATTGCATGAAATTGCTGTCAAATATTTAAAAAAAGCAGGATTATACGAAGAGGTTAAAGGTGATTTAAACATGCAGGCTTCAAAGCTTTCCGGAGGACAACAGCAGCGCTTGGTAATTGCAAGGTGTCTTACTGTAAATCCTGAAGTAATACTTTTGGATGAGCCCTGTTCGGCATTAGATATTAAAAATACAGCAAATATTGAAGAAATGCTCTTAAGTTTAAAAAAGGATTATACGATTATAATTGTTACTCATAATTTAGCTCAAGCTAAACGTATTGCAGATAGTGTTATATATATGGAGGATGGAGCTATAGTTGAAAATGGAACTCCTGATGAAATATTTAATACTCCAATAGATTCACGAACAAAAGAATATATAATGTATATGAAAAATTAGGAGGTACCAGTGCTTAATATAAAAATACCGGGAAGATTAGACTACTCAATAGAAAATATTATATTTGACTTCAATGGGACTATTGCTGCAAATGGTAAAATTGAATCATTCGTAAAAGAAAAAATATCTATTTTATGTAATATGGTAAATGTATATGTGCTTACTGCCGATACATACGGCTCTGCTGCTAAGGAATGCCATGGTCTTAACTTGACCTTAAAAACATTCCCCAATGATAATGCAGCATATTATAAAGAAAAAATAGTCAGTGAATTAGGGAAAGACAAAACCATATGCTTTGGCAATGGATATAATGATATAAAAATGTTTGAAATTGCTGCTCTTTCAATTGCTGTTCTTGGAAAGGAAGGTATATGCAGTGCTCTTATAGGAAAATCCGATATAATGGTTAAATCAATTGAAGATGGAATTAACTTATTATTGAATCCAAATGCTCTAATTGCAACATTGAGGGGATAGCTAAAAAAAATTACTTATCATTGCTATGAATACAAGCAAGTGTCATTCTTAACCGCAGGTAAAAATCTCATGTATTTGTAGCATGAAAAAAATATTGCAAAAGATAAATTATTGTGATAACATATTTTAGTGATATTGCGGATGTGGCGGAATTGGCAGACGCGCACGGTTCAGGTCCGTGTGGGGCAACTCGTGCAGGTTCAAATCCTGTTATCCGCATTATAAAATTACTCTTCTTATTATACATTAATTGTATTAAAGAATAAATTGATGTATTTAGGCAGTTCAGCATTGGGACTGCCTTTTTTGAATTTTTTGGTGGAAATGAAAATTAGTGCTATATTAATTTAACTTTTGTTGGAAATAATAAAATTGTATAAAAAATAGGGGTTAGTATTGGAGGCGGATAATGAATAAATTTATTACAATTTTTTCGATTCTTATGTTATTGATGGTTTCATCATGTGAGAAATATGAAGATAGTAATGAAAATGGGAATTTAGATTCAAGTTATAGCGAAAATAATAATATTGCAAGTATCGATGAAAACATCAATATTGAAAACAATGATGAAAACGATGAAAACAACGATTTAGGAATAGAAGCTGAAGAAGTAATTGACCAAAATGATGTGAAGATTATATATCCTAATGGTGATATATATGAAGGTGAAATGAAAAATGGAATGATGGATGGATACGGTAAATATATATATTCAAATGGTGATGTATATGAAGGAGAATTTAAGGAAAATAAACCTCATGGTCATGGAAAAATTACTGCACCAAATATTTATAAATATGAAGGCGAAATGAAAAACGGAATGATGGACGGATTAGGCACTTATGTATATGCAAATGGAGATGTGTATGAAGGAGAGTTTAAAGAAAATGTTCAGCATGGACACGGTAAATTTACGGTACCAAATAAATATACCTATGAAGGCGAATTTAAGGATGATTTTATAAATGGTCAAGGAATAACAATATATGTAAACGGTGATAAATACGAAGGTGAATTTGTTAATGGAATGAAAGAAGGTTTGGGAACATATACATTTGCAAATGGAAATAAATTTGTGGGAAACTTTAAGAACGGGAAAAAAGAAGGTTCAGGGATTTTATATTATATAGATGGAAGCATTGAAGAAGGAAATTGGGAAGATGATAGTTTTGTAGACAATAGTGACCAAAATAATGAAATAAATCAAATAATAGAAATTACAGACTAAAATATTTATTTAGACCAGCGGATTTAAAAAACGCTGGTTTTTTACATGTACAAAACAGCAAAAATCATGATATAATGTAATAGTTTATGATGGGGGATACACCTCAACTTCATGCTTACTTTAAGATGAAATTTATATAAATATATAAAGGTGGCAATATGAATAAAAGAGAGATTATTTCAAAGGCTTGGCATGATTTTTTTGTATTAGGCATCGATGAAGTCCTTGGAGTCAATGAATTAATTAAGGAATCATGGCAACGAAGCAGAATTAATAATATAGATTATGAAAATCAGTATATTTATGAAGGTGATGAAGCAAAGCGCAAGTCCCTAATAGAGAAAAATCACTTTCTAATTGATATTGTAAGGCCATATATGGACGATTTATTCAGTATTATAAGTGGTACGAATTTTATGATTACACTTTTAGAAAATAAAGGCTTTGTAATAGATGTATTAGTTCATCCGACAATAGCTAAAAATTCTGATGTAAGGATATTAAATTATAGTGAAAAGAGAATTGGAACTAATGCAATGGGTACTTGCTTATATTTAAATAAGCCGGTTTTAACATTCGGTGAAGAGCATTGTTATAAAAAACTTCATAAATTTACAACATCTGCAGCACCACTTCATGGAGATAATGGGGAGCTGCTTGGTTGTATAGGAATTACTGGATTTGCTGATGATGCTTCTGTTCATACTCTTGGAATGGCAATTGCAACAGCATATGCCATTGAAAACAAAATTAAACTCTATCAAGGTGAAAGAGATGAATTTGTCAGCGAATATTCAAATATTTTAAAAAATTCTATACATGAAGGTGTTATTATTACAAATACTAAAGGTGATATTGTTTCCATAAATAAAACAGCTGAGAATATGTTAAGTATAAAAGAAAAGGATTCGTATGGAAAGGATATACAGCAAATATTAAATAATAGCATTGATTTAAATAAGGAGCTAAAAAATACAGATAATGTTATTAAAAAAACTATATTAACAGTAAAAAACACCTCATTTAAATGCAGCATATCAATTACTAAATTAAAAACCAACTCAAATTTTACAGGGTTTTTAATAATGATTAATGATGCCGATAACCAAAGAATTGATATATATAAGGATACAAAAACAGAATTATATTCTTTTGACGATATTCTTGGTGAGTCTACTCTAATAAAAGATGCCATAGAAATTGGTAAAATTGCATCAAGAGGAAATTCAAACATTCTTATTTTAGGAGAAAGCGGCACCGGAAAAGAACTTTTTGCACAATCAATACACAGAAACAGCCCAAGAAAAGATAAACCTTTTATAGATATTAACTGTGGAGCCCTTCCGGTAAGTCTTGCTGAATCAGAACTTTTCGGTTATGAAGGAGGTTCTTATACAGGCTCAAAAAAGGAGGGTCATCCTGGAAAATTTGAATTAGCAGACGGTGGTACAATTTTTTTAGATGAGATAGGCGAACTGCCTCTGTCAATTCAAGCATCACTTCTGAGGGTCATACAGGAGAGGAAAGTATTAAGAATAGGATCATCTCAGAAAAAGAACATAGACGTTTTGATTATCGCAGCTACCAATAAGGATTTATTTGAAGCTGTAAGGAGCAATACATTCAGAAAAGATTTATTTTACAGACTTAATGTATTTACAATAAACCTTCCACCTTTAATTGAGCACAAAGAGGATATACCGATACTTGTTAACAATCTTATTGGCAGATACAACCAAATGTTTAATTTAAACATAAAAGGTGTTTCCGATGATGTTTTGTATATTTTTATGAGGTATAACTGGCCGGGAAACATTAGAGAATTGGAAAATATTATACAGAGGGCTGTGCAAATATCAAAGCATGATATGATACAGACAAGGGATCTGCCCATATATTTAACATCGGGATTTGATTTGAATAAAATCCAAGCATCCAATAACAACAGCTTGATGGATGCTCAGGAATCTTTTACAATAATAAATGTTCTTAAAGAAACAAAGGGAAACGCAAAGCTATCCTCGGAGATGTTGGGTATCAGCAGGTCTACCCTATATAGAAAATTACTAAAATTGGGATATAAAATTGATGAATTCAGAAATTAGATTTTTATAATGGCACATATATCAAGAAGCATGTATCAAAATGGTACATGCTTCTTGATATAGTAATAACAAAAAGCTCAAGATATCAACGATATAAAATTTATTATTGTTGGCACGAAGTTTGCTAAATATATAATTAACAAAGTCCTAGGAGGAAAAGAGGAAAAATGAAATTAAATTCAAAAATTATTGTATTTGTTATTTTAGTAAGCATGTTATCTTTAATGTTTACAGGTTGTAAGAGTGAGCCTAAGGCAGATGATGTACAGTCAGGGTTGTATAAACCTGGCACATACATGGGTGAAGGCGACGGTATGGGTGGCAAAGTAAAAGTAAGTGTTAAGGTTGATGATAATAAAATTTTGGAAATAAATGTTTTGGAAAATGATGAAACTCAAGGTATCGGAGATGCAGCTATTGACAAAATACCATCTATGATAATTGAAGGACAAACTTTAGCTGTGGATGCTGTTACCGGTGCTACAATTACAAGCAATGCAATATTGACAGCTGTAGAGGCTGCTTTAAAGGAAGCAGGTGCTGATATTAGTAAGTTAATGGTAAAATCTGAAGGTGAAACTGTAAATAATGATAAAACATATGACACAGAGGTTGTAGTTGTTGGAGGAGGAGCAGCGGGACTTTCTGCAGCACTTGAAGCAGCTAATAACGGGGCTAAGGTAATATTGGTAGAAAAACTTGCAATGACAGGCGGAAGTACTGCAAGGTCAGGCGGAAAGGTTCAAGCAGCTGGTACAGATATACAAAAATCCCATGGAGTTGAAGATAATGCAGACTTATATTATAACCATTTGATGTCTGTTGGAGAAAATAAGGTAGACCCAGTGAAAATCAGATTAATAGCAGATAATTCTTTAGCTGACTTTAATTGGCTTGTTGAAAATGGTGTTGAATTCAGCAAAAACATTGAACAGCTTCACGAAAAATATAGACCCATAAGAGGTCATTATGTTTCAGCACAGGATGGAAAAGTTGAGCAGGATGGTCATGGATGGGCAATAACTCAACCATTGGAAAAGATGGCAAAAGAAAAAGGTGTTGAAATATTGTTGGAAACACCTGCTAAAAAATTAATTATTGACGATAAAGGTACAGTTACCGGAATAGAATGTGAAGATTCTAAAGGAAACAAAATTATTGTTAATGCAAAGGCTGTTATATTGGCAACAGGCGGATATGACTTTAACAAGGAATTATTAGAGGAATATGCACCATTAGTTAAGCCTGTATATTCAACCGTGGCACCAGGCAATGTGGGAGACGGTCTTATAATGGCAAGAGATGCAGGTGCTAAAATTCAATCCGGCGGCGGGGCAGTTTTACTTTATCTTGATTTAGCGGTAGGAGTAGGTGAAGTTGGTGGACTTTATGTTGATACTACAGGAAGCCGTTTTATGGATGAAACAGATTTCTGGTTTACAAGAACTAAAAAACTGATGGACAGAAATCAATTAGGAATGTTCTATATAACTGATGCAAAAGGTAAATTAGACAGCTTTGATGCATTGGTACAGGCAG
>CAZCTI010000059.1:0-11553 GCA_964501385.1 uncultured Clostridia bacterium | reverse complement strand
ATAAAATCCTGCAAAAGTACAGTATTATTTCTAAGAAAATCAAAATTATTAAATAGCTTTGACATACCTGTTAAAAAATAATATAATTGGTAATAATGCATTTTTTAAAATTTAATGCATAGTGAGGTTGTAATGAAGTTATTAGATAATATTAATACACCTGAAGATATTAAACATTTAAATATAGATGAGTTAAATATTCTTTGCGGTGAATTGAGGCAATATATATTAAAAAGTGTTTCAAAAACAGGAGGACATCTTGCCTCAAACTTAGGAGTTGTGGAGCTTACTGTTGCACTGCATAAGGTTTTTAATACTCCACAGGATAAAATTATATGGGATGTGGGGCATCAGACATATGTTCATAAAATTCTTACCGGAAGAAAAAATGAAATGTTTACATTAAGGCAGTTTAAGGGTCTCAGTGGATTTCCTAAAAGAAATGAAAGCATTTATGATACATTCGATACAGGACACAGCAGCACTTCTTTATCTGCAGCAATGGGTATGGCAAGAGCAAGAGATTTAAAAAATGAAAATTATGAAATTGTTGCAGTGATAGGTGACGGTGCACTTACGGGAGGAATGGCTCTTGAAGCTTTAAATGATGCAGGACGAAGCAATACAAAGCTATTAATAATTTTAAACGATAATGAAATGTCCATATCTAAAAATGTTGGAGGATTGTCCCGCTATTTAAGTAAAATAAGAACTACAAAAGGATATTTGTCAACAAAAAAAGATGTGGAAAAGCTATTAAACAAAACATATGTGGGAGGAAAAATTAAAGCTGTTTTAAAAAGAGCAAAGGATGGTATCAAGCAAATAGTAGTACCGGGGATGCTTTTTGAAGAATTAGGACTTACATATATGGGACCCGTAGATGGCCACAATATGCATGAAATTATTGAATGTCTTGAAAATGCAAAGGATATTGAAGGTCCTTTATTAATGCATGTTATTACAAAAAAGGGCAAAGGATATAAGTTCGCCGAAGAAAGACCTAATGAATTTCACGGTATTTCTGCCTTTAATATAGAAACCGGAGAAAAGCTAAAAAAATCTCCCCAAACATATTCAGACTTTTTCGGTATGAAAATGTGCGAAATTGCAGAGAAAAATGAAAATGTAGCAGCAATAACAGCAGCCATGACTGATGGTACCGGTCTTACGAACTTTGCAAAGAAATTTCCAAAAAGAATTTACGATGCTGGTATTGCAGAGCAGCATGCTGTTACAATGGCTGCAGGCCTTGCAGTAAGCGGTATTGTTCCGGTGGTAGCACTTTATTCATCATTTCTTCAAAGAGCATATGATCAGGTTATACATGATGTTGCACTTCAAAACCTTCATGTTGTTTTTGCTATTGACAGAGCAGGATTAGTTGGAGATGATGGTGAAACACATCAGGGAGTATTTGATGAAGGATTTTTAAGCTTAATCCCCAATATGACGGTATTATCTCCGGCTGATTACAGAGAGTTCGGAAATATGCTTGAATTTGTAATTGCATTGGAAGGACCTGTTGCTATCAGATATCCAAGAGGAGCAATGAATGCGCTTATACATAACAGTGAACAAGAAATTGTTTCAGGTAAAGGGTGCATAGTTAAAGAAGGCCATGATATAACAATTGCCGCAGCAGGTAAAATGGTTAAAACTGCAATAGAAGTAAGTGAAATTTTAAAAGTTTATAACATAAACTCAGAGGTTATTAATTTAAGATTTATAAAGCCTTTTGACAAGGATCTTATATTAAATTCCGTACAGAAAACAAAAGCGTTGGTAATTATTGATGAAGTACCTATATATAGCTCCTACGCAATGAATATTTTAAGTATACTTCCTAAAAATGTGGATGTGCTTTTAAAAACATTGCCGGATGAATTTATAAAACAAGGCTCAATTGATGAGCTTATTAAAGAAAATAAATTAGATGCAGACTCAATAGCTGCGGATATAATTAAATGGAGGACGAAATGAAGCCAATAATAGGTGTAACATTGGACAAAGATAGTGGTGAAGGTTTTTTTTATGAAAAAATTAATGAGTGTAACTTAAAAGCTTTAATTGCATCTGGCGCGATACCTTTAATGCTGCCTATAACAGGAAATGATGATTTAATTGATGATTATCTGAATATTGTTGACGGATTATACTTTAGCGGAGGCAATGACATAAATCCTTTAATTTTTGGAGAAGACCCCATAAAAGAAATTGGCGGAATTGATTATTGCAGAGATGAGTTTGAAATGAAGTTATTTAAAAAGGCAGCCGCAAAAAACATGCCCGTTCTTGGAATATGCAGGGGTGAGCAAGTTATAAACGTTGCTTCCGGCGGTACTTTGTATCAAGATATTTATTCTCAAAAAGAAGGAACAAATGCACATTCGCCAAAATTTTCTCCATCTTCAACATATGCATATCATAAAGTTAATATAATTAAAGACTCAAAATTATATAATATTTTTAAAACTGATGAAATAGGTGTAAATTCACTTCATCATCAAGCGGTTAAAGATGTTGCAAAAGGGTTTAAAATTACAGCTTATGCAGCAGATGGAACAATCGAAGCAATTGAATCTGAGGAACATTCTTTCATAGTTGGTATACAGTGGCATCCTGAAATAATGTTTGAAAGATACCCTGAATTTTTAAAAATATTTGAAGCATTAGTACAAGCATCAAAGAAAGGTTAAATTTTCTGATGTCATTCTGAATGTTTTTGCATTTGGAATGACTTTCTTTATCTTTTAATGCAATTATTGAAAAAATTTAATTAACTATTGAAATTTTAAGCATTTTCATTTATATTATAATTATGAATATTGAATATTATTTCAAAAAATACATTCACGATCAAAAAGTAAAGGGGTTTGAAAATGAATAAAATAGAAATAGTAATTGGTGATAAAAAATATAACGTAAAAACTGATGAAAGTCCCGAATATGTTAGAAAAATAGAATCAATTTTAAACGATCAAATTAATATAATAGCAAGCCAAAATAAGCGCTTTAATGATATAGACAAACTGATTTTGTCTTCCTTTGTAATTGTTGATAAATACATGAAGCTTTCCAATGAAGTCATGGATTATAAAAAAGAAATATGTGAAGAAATTCAAGCTTTAAAGGAAGGGAAGGAAACAGCTGACAAAGAAAGAGAAGAAGCAGTAAATAAGGCAGCAGAGTCAATAATTGAAAAAGAAAGATTTAAAGAAAAATTATTGGCAAGAGATAATGACAGAGAATATTTAAATTCACAAATATTAAAGCTGCAAGACAAAGTCAATGAGCAGGAACAGCAACTTTTAAAAAGTGAAATACTTATAAATGAATTAAAGCTAAAAAATGAAGAATTAAATGAATCCTGTGATGAATTATCCAAAGAAAGAGAAAACTTCACAAAAGAAATAAGCTTTATGAATAATACAAAGAGTAGTTTAAATGGAAGAATATCAAAGCTGCAGTTAAAGCTTAATGAAAAAGAGCAGGAAGTTTTACAACTTGAAAAAAGCATAAGGGAACTTAAAGGATCAATTGATGAAAAATCACAGAAAATTTATAATTTTAGCGATGACCAGCAAAAAATGAATTTATTGGTTGAAGCAAAGGAAAAAGATATTGAATCTCTCATAAATAAAATTAATTTGCTGCAAAATAAGATTAATGATAAGGACCATATAATTTCCTCAAAGGATAAAACAATACTTGATTTAAAAAATAATGAGGATTTATTAAAACAAAAATATGAATCAATAAATGATGAAAAGGAAAGATATTTAGAAGAGGTTTTAATGATAAACAGCGACAAAGAAAGCCTCATAAACAATATAAATCTGCTTCAAGAAAAGCTGAACCGAAAGGAAGCAGATAATTTTCAGAATCAGTTGGAAATAAATAAGCTTAAAAAGGAAAATGCTGAGCTTTTAGAGCTTTTAGACGAAGAAACAACAAAGTAGCAAATTAGGGATATTCCTCTACCTTCAAAGGCTAACCAAGTACGGGGACATTCCTCTTACACCAAAAACTATCTCTATGACAGAGGTGTGTCCCCCTTCCTTGACAGAGGTGTGGCTCCACACATATTAAGAACGCACCAGCGTTCTTTTTTCAAAACACAAATAAATAGGAGAAAAGATGAGTATAGAATTATTAGCACCGGCAGGTAGTATTGAATCATTTTATGCTGCAGTAAACAGCGGAGCAGATTCAGTATATTTAGGCGGAAAGTTTTTTAATGCAAGATACAATTCAATAAATTTCGATAATGAAGAAATGAAGCATATTGTTAAATATGCCCATAACAAAGGTGTCAAAGTTTATGTTACCATGAATACGGTTTTAAAGGATAATGAAATATTAGATGCATTGAATTATGCTTTATTTTTGTATGAAAATGATGTAGATGCCTTAATAGTACAAGATTTAGGTCTATTGTGCCTGATAAATAAATACTTGCCGGATTTTTTGGTAAATATTAGCACCCAAGCAGCAGTTTATGACGAATATGGAGTAAAGTTTTTTGAAAATTACAATGTGGGAAAAGTTATTATGGCAAGAGAATTGTCAATAGAACAGCTTAAAGAAGCAGTGAAGAATACAAATACTGATTTGGAAGTATTTATTCACGGTGCACTGTGCACATGTTATTCCGGTCAATGCTACATGTCGAGTTTTTTGGGAGGAAGAAGCGGAAACCGCGGCAAATGTGCCCAGCCCTGCAGACTTAACTACAGCTTTTACGATAAGGAAAAAAATCAGGAAATTGAAGAGTTTAATACAATTCCTCTTTTAAGTATGAAGGATTTCATTGCAGGAGATACGGTATATGAACTTATTGAAGCAGGAATAAAAACTTTTAAAATTGAAGGTCGAATGAAGGGTCCTGCATACACATCATCAGTGGTGGAATACTACAGACAAATAATAGACAATTATTACAGCGGTAAAAATGTTGATACCACTCTCTTAAAAGAAAAAGCAAGGGATACATTTAGCAGGGGTTATACAAACGGATATTTAAAGCCGTCTAAAGATGATGAAATGTTTGCAAAATTGAGCTCCGGCGTTAAGGGAGAAAATATTGAGGAAATAGAAGAAGAAATAAATGAAAAGGCACAGGAATTTTCAAAATATAGAAGAAATAAAATAAATTTAAGTATTAGTTTGAAAATTGGTGAGAAGGCAGTTTTAAAACTTTCTGACGGTATAAACACTCTTGAGGTAAAAAGTGAAGAAGCTTGTGAAGTTAGTATTAAAAATTCTGTAACCGATGAAATAATCAAAGAGCAGCTTTCTAAGTTAGGAAATACGATTTATGAATTGGATGAGCTGACAATAGAAAAACATGAAGGTGTTTTTATAAGAAAAAGCACATTGAATCAATTGAGACGTGATGCCACAGAAATGCTTTATGAAAAATGCAGTAAGTATTATGAAAGAAAAGAAATTTCAGATTTTAAATATGATGATATATTTACATTAAATAAAAAGGAAGATGTAACTTCAAAAATAAGCATAAAAATCAACAGCATTGAAGAGTTGAAGTATGCAGACAGCATTAAAGTTCAAAGATTGTACCTTCCATTTAATTTAAATATGGAAAATATAAGAGATATGAAAGTTAAAGAAAAATATTTGTGGATACCAAATATAGTGTCAAAGGCAAATTATAAAGATATAAAAGAAAATATAGGATTATATGAGGAAATATTTGACGGTGTATGTGTAAACAATGTAGGAACATTTTATTTCTTCAAGGAAAACAGTAAGCTTAAGCTCCACTGCGGACCATTTTTCAATATAATAAATACATTTTCCTCTGAGCTATTAATGCAAAAAGGAGCAGACAGCTTTACGTTTTCTATAGAAACAAATATTAGAGATATGCAAAGTATTATGAAACATACATCATTAACTTCAGAAATTGTTGCACATGAATATGTTCAGCTTATGGTTATGAAAAATTGTCCTATGTCACTGATTAAGAATTGTAAAAACTTGCAGGATTGTGAGGAATGCAGTTATAAAAACAAATATTTTTTAAAGGACAGGAAGGGTGTTTATTTCAATATTGAAAGAGAAAATCGTCTGACTCATATATACAATAGCGTTCCTCTTTCGCTGCTTGGAAAAACCCATGATTTTGTCAAAACAAACATAGAATATTTTTTCATTGACACAAAGAATTTAGCTGATGCAGAGGAAGTAATAGATACATTGTACTGTGAAATAAACGGAGTTAAGACGGATAGTATTTTAAGGGAAAATAACTATACAAGAGGACACTACCTTAAGAATATATTGTAGTTATGGCATCTAAATTTATTTCGCTTTGTCACTCATCCTTTATGAGATTCTGCACCTGTGTTCAGAATTATCACGTGTTAGCATACCACGGTAAACAAATATTTTCCGCTTTGTCATCCTGAGTGAAACGAAGGATCTCATATCTTTTCAAGGAAGGGGGACACACCTCTACTATAGGGATAGTCTTTGATGTAAGAGGAATGTCCCCGTACTTGAGATTCTTCACCTGCGGTTCAGAATGACGCTGCTTCGCAGCTTATTCATAGTAATAACACTGACGTTATGGCTTATTCATAGCAATGATATAATCAACGCATATGCATTTATCATACTATTTCAAGAAAGGAATTACAATGAAGCAAAAATCTAAATTAGTTTTGGAATTTAACAAAATAATTGAAAAGGTTGCTGAATTTGCGCAAACTTACATGGGAAAATCAGAGGTTTATAAATTAGATACATCCTCTGAATTGTCAGGTGTAATGTTTAAACAAATGCAAACCGCACAAGCTCTTTCAATAATTATAGAAAAAGGCTCACCTCCATTAGGAGGTATTTCTGATATAAAGGAATATGTTAAAAGAGGAGCAGTAGGAGGAATTATATCCCTTCGCGGTCTAATTAACTGTGCTGACACATTAAGGGCAGCAAGACTATTAAAAAATTATGTTCTTCTTAACAATAATGACAGAACTTATGATTTATTGGAAGAATTATGCCAAAATATTTATAACAACAAGGATATTGAAGACAATATATATGCAGTTATTATAAGTGAGGAAGAAATAGCTGATGATGCAAGCCCTGAGCTTAAACGAATAAGAAGAGAAATTCAAATAAAGAATAATGCCATAAAAAATAAAATAAATTCAATTGTAAGCTCCTCCTCCATGCAGAAGTATTTGCAGGAAGCAATAGTAACCATGCGTAATGACAGATATGTAATTCCCGTTAGAAAAGAATACAGAAGTATGGTTAAAGGTATAATTCACGATCAATCCTCAACAGGTTCAACACTTTTTATTGAGCCTATGGCAGTTGTGGAAATGACCAATGATATCGCTAATTTAAAAATTGAAGAAAAGAAGGAAATAGAACGAATATTATTGGAGCTTAGCTTGATGATTGGGGATATTAGCGAAGAAATGCTAAATAATCAAGAAATTTTAAAAGAGCTTGATTTTATATTTGCTAAGGGCAAATATGCTATAAGCATCAATGCTATTGAGCCTAAAGTAAATGACAGAGGATATATTCGTATTAAAAAAGGAAGACATCCTCTCATAGATCCTAACTTGGTTGTGCCAATTGATTTAAGCTTTGGTGATGAATTTAGAACATTGATAATAACAGGACCTAATACCGGAGGAAAAACTGTATCATTAAAAACCTTGGGACTATTCTCACTTATGGGAATGGCAGGTCTTCATTTGCCTGCAGAATATGGTACAGAAATATCTGTGTTCAGTGCAGTTTATGCTGACATAGGTGATGAGCAAAGTATTGAGCAAAGCTTGAGTACATTTTCATCTCATATGACAAATATTGTGAAAATAATGAGAGAGGTTGATAATAAGTCATTTGTACTATTCGATGAACTTGGTGCTGGAACAGACCCTACAGAAGGAGCTGCTTTAGCAATTGCAATACTTGACACACTTCATGAAAGAAAAATTTTAACAGCTGCGACCACCCACTACTCAGAGCTTAAACTATATGCCCTTACAACGGAAGGAGTAATAAATGGAAGCGTCGAATTTAATGTTGAAACACTAAGCCCAACCTACAAGCTTTTAATAGGAGTTCCCGGTAAATCAAATGCCTTTGAAATATCGAAAAAATTAGGGCTTCAACAAGATATAATTCTAAAGGCTAAGCAAAATATTGAAACAGAAAAAATAGAATTTGAAGATGCCTTAAAGCAAATAGAAGAAAACCGAATTTATATCGAGGAAAAGAAGCAGGAAATTGACCGCTTAGAATCAGAAAGCAAGAAAAAACACAGCGATTTCTTATATAAGGAAAGAAAATCCTTAGAAAAAAGTGAAAAATTAGTGGACGAAGCTAATTATGAGGCAAGAAAAATTGTTGAGAATGCTAAAAGAGAAGCTGCTGAAATTATCAAAGAATTAAGAAAATTAAACCTTGAAATGGATAAGGACAAAAACCGACGGGTAAATGAATTAAGACAGTCATTAAATGAAAAAACAAGGGAACTTTCTGAAAACATTTATACTGATATCATTGAGGAAGAGGATACATATGACCAGTCACCTTTAAAAACCGGCGATGCTGTTACGGTAAGAACATTAAATCAAAAAGGATTTATTATTTCAGAGGTTGATGATTCTCAAACAGTGATGGTTCAAATAGGACTTATTAAAACAAAGGTTAAAAAAACAGATTTAATAAAAATAAAATCAGATGAAGAAGTTAGACAAAAAAACAATACCCACAGGATGGTAAAATTAAAAACATCATCAATCAATTCTACAATAGATTTAAGGGGATTTAATCTTGATGAAGCATTGTTAGAACTTGATAAATACTTAGATGATGCCTTCATGTCAAATTTAAACGAAGTACAGGTAATTCACGGCAAAGGTACGGGAGTACTTCGTGAAGGGGTTGCTCAATTCCTAAAAAAACATAAACATGTTAAAGAATCAAGACTAGGAACCTTCAACGAAGGCGGTGACGGCGTCACCATAGTAAAATTCAAATGACACGGGGACAGCAGGTTGTTGCAATGATGCGAGGACGTGGTTGATAGAGTACCGGCAAATACATTTTTTTTAGTTAGAACTTCAGATGATAAAATTATAGGAATGATTAATATACGTCATGAAGTAATAATTCGCGAATTATTTCATTTGAATAATAATCTTTTAAAACTTGGGAGGTAAAGTATGGATTATGTAATAAAGAACGCTCAAATTTATTGTCCGGAACAAAACAGTTATTTTTATGATGATGTAGGAATTAAGAATGGTAAAATTGAAAGAATAGATGGGACTATTTCTAATGGGAAAACGGTTATAGATGCTAAAGGGTTAACTTTGGTACCAGGATTTATTGATATCCATATGCATGAAGATCCTATCGATGTGAATAATCAAAACAACAGATTCTATACTGCAGAATGCATGCTTAAAATGGGTGTAACTACAGAAGTAGGCGGTAATTGCGGATTTTCTCCCATGGATATGGAGAATTATTTCAAATATATTGATAAATACGGTTCTCCTACAAACACAGTACTATATTCGGGATATAATACTGTAAGAAGTGTAATTGAAAGCGATGGCAAATCAAAATCTGCATATAAAGTAGGAGATGTATATAGAAATATAAGAGAAGATGAAATAAATAAATTGATACCAATCATAAGAAAACATATGGATGATGGAGCAATCGGTTTATCATATGGGCTAGAATATGCACCGGGGATATCTACTGATGAAGTAATAAAGACGGTTAATATTTTAAAAGATTACGATAATTCTATTTTTGCATCTCATTACAGATATGATGCAGATAAAGCAATAGAAGCTGTTAAAGAAAATATTTTTATAGCAAAAGAAACAAAGATACCATATCAATTTTCGCATATAGGAAGCTGCTGTGCATTTGGAAATATGGAGGAAGCTTTAATGATGTTGGATGATGCAATAAATAATGGCATTGATATAAGCATAGATTGTTATCCTTATGATGCTTTTAGCACATTGATAGGCTCCACAGTATTTGATGAAGGTTGTTTTGAAAGATGGGGTACAAGTTATGATTCCGTAATGCCTACAGAAGGAAAGTATAAGAATCAATATTGTACTGAAGAATCTTTTAATTATATAAGAGAAAATGAGCCTAACACAAGAGTTGTGTGTTTTGTTATGAAAGAATCGGATGTTAATATAGCATATAAGAATCCGCATGTTATGGTTGGCAGTGATGGAAAGCTTATAAACTTTCAAGGACATCCAAGGGGTGCAGGTACATTTCCAAGGGGTTTAGGGAAATTAGTAAGAGAAAATAAAATTTTAACTTTCGAAGAAGCAATTAATAAAATGACTTTAATGCCTGCAAACAGATTAGGTTTTTCTTCTAAAGGAAGAATAAAGGAAGGCTGTGATGCTGATATTACTATAATTAACAGAGATACAATTATTGATAATGCTACATATATGGAACCGGCATTAGTTCCAACAGGAATAGAGTATATCTTTGTTAATGGTATTCTTTCTGTAAATAAAGGTAATATCGAAAGCTATATATCAGGAAAATCTATAAGAAGACAGCAGATAGTATGAATTAGTCAATATTAAATAATCATAATTATATGTTGTTGATTTTGTTATTAGACAGCAATTTATATAGAAGTCAAACAGTTTCATTTAATATAATAAAAGAAGAAACTTAAATTTGAAAGTAGGAGACAAAGTTGAATATAGAAGAAATAATAGACAAAAACATGAGATATAAATTTTGCCCACATTGTGGCGGGAAACTATCCATAAAAGAAACCAACTCATTGAGTCAATTGAAATGTATTGATTGCAGTGAAATTTTTTTTCAAAATCCTGCTGTTGGTGTTGCAGCAATTTTGATTAAGGGTAAGAAGATTCTATTAGGAAGAAGAAATATTTCCTACAGCAATATGTGGTGTATACCTTGCGGTTATGTAGAATACTACGAGGACGTTAGGGAGGCTGCAGTCCGTGAATTCAAGGAAGAAACTAATTTAGACATAAAGCTTGGACCTGTATTTAACATTCATTCGAACTTCCACAATCCTTTACAATATACTGTGGGAATATGGTTCTTAGTAGAAGAGTATAATGGAAATATGAAGCCTGATGACGATATTGACATGCTAAAGCTTTTATCAACAAAGGACATCAAGGATAAAAATATTGAGCTGGCATTTCCTACTGATAAGTTAATAATTTCAGAGCTAAAAGAAAAAGGGTTTATTGACTGATACGTATTAAGAAGTAAGTTCATAAACGATGTGTAATGTTCAAAAAAATAATAATACATACTACCATTTGGCAGAAAATCATGTTATAATAATTTGCAATAGAGGGGGTGTTTTTTTGGAAAATAAAACCTTAGAACTCATGGAAAAAATATATAAAGAGATGCAACATGGATTTAGCGAATTACGACATGACATAGATGGTATTAAAGAAGACGTATCCGGAATGAAAGTAGAATTAGCCGGTGTAAAAGAAGACGTAT
>CAZCTI010000058.1:0-11756 GCA_964501385.1 uncultured Clostridia bacterium | reverse complement strand
GGTTAGGTCATACAAAAAATCCGCCTCTAAAAGAGGCGGATGTCCGCGGTACCACTCTAACTGCATATAAATACAGCATCTCGTTAAAATAAGGGTTGTGCCCTTTGGGTTGTTACCCCCAAACGCTCCGAGGCGGGTTCAATCAACATTGGGACAAAGGTATTTCACCAAGCTACCTTCTCTCTAAGTCCATATATCATTACTATTCCTCTTCACAGCAAATATTTATATTAAGTGACATACTATAACAAACTAAAAGTTTTGTCAAGATATTTTTTGAATTAATTTACTGATTTTTTTATATTTTCTTATATTTTATAAGGGAAGAGGAATACACCTCTATTGTTCCCGCAATATGTTTTGTCTTTATTTGTAAAACAAATATGTATTTTCATACATATTTGTTTTACAAATGTGGGGGGGGAATTAAAATCAATATATAAAAGTATTATCAACCGATTAAATTATTTATTACTTCCTTTACTGTTGAAAGTTTATTAACATTGTTTAATTTAGCTCCCGAAAAAATTAGGCCATCTCTGCCCTCTACTGCATTTAACAAACCTTCTGATATGCAATAGGGAATTTCTTTAGGATTGCAGTTAGGCATACATTTGTGACATTTTTTTATAATTCTTTCTGTTTCAGTTAAAAATTTTGTTTCTATAGCTCTTGCAGGCATTCCTACAGGGCTTTTTATAATTTTGATATTTTCATCATTTGCATTAATATATGCCGATTTAAAATTTTGGTGAGAATCACATTCCTCTGTAGTAACAAATAAACTTGCTATTTGAAACCCGTCGGCACCTGCATTTTTAAGCTCAATAATATCATCCTTATTTCTTATGCCTCCTGCTGCAATTATAGGAATTTTCACTTTATATTCTTCCTCAAAATTGCTTAACAATAATTTTACTTCCTTAACTATATCCTTTAGAGCCATGCATTTATTTTCGATTAATTCATCCATTTTAAATCCAAGATGACCTCCTGCCAATGGTCCTTCAACTACAACGGCATCCGGCAGCCTGTCTGATTTCAGGTAGCTTCGGATTATAATTTTTGCAGCTTTTACAGAAGATACTATGGGGGCAATTTTTGTATTACTTCCTTTGACCAACTTTGGAAGTGCTATTGGAAGCCCTGCACCTGACACAATTAAATCAATTTTTTCTTCAACTGCCTTTTTAACGTACAATTCATAATTGTTCATAGCTGCCATAAAATTTATGGCTATAATTCCTTTAGTTTTTTCTCTAGCTTTTTTTATTTCAGAGGCAATTGCCCTTAAGTTTGCCCCTACAGGGTCTGTTAAAAAATCAGGCTCTCTAAATCCAATTTGAACACCGGATATTGTTCCTATGCCACCTTCATTTGCAACTGCTGCTGCTAAGTTTGACAATGATACTCCAATGCCCATACCACCCTGAACTATGGGAATTTTTGCAGTTAAATTTCCTATTTTTAATTCGTTCAATATCATAATGTCTCCAATATTTTCAATGCCCATTAATTTGATATTCAAAGTATATATGCATATGTATCTTTTGTCAAGAAAAAAATGTGCCATTTTTATCAAAAAAAATGTCATCCTGAGCTACAGCGAATGACCTAATCATAGGAAGGGGGACACACCTCTACTATAAGGAGAGTATATGTAGCAAGAGGAATGTCCCCGTAATTTAGATTCTTCGCTTTACTCAAAATGACACATCTTGTGTGTAATCATAGCAATGACACTGACTTTATGTTTAATCATAACAATGACACGGGCTACGACCTTAAAATGGTTTATCTGTTAACATAATCATCAAAAGCAGCCTTTGTTTTTTGTTGCTTTTCTTCGATTGCTTGTTGAACCATCATGTCTTTAACCTTCATAAGCCTTGTTTGATTTCCTCTTTCATTTTCATCAAGCTTCATTTGGATATACTTGATTGTTTCTTCAAATTGAGGAATCATAACATATTCTAAAGCATTAACTCTCCTTCTGGTTTTTTCTATTTCAGCTGCCAAAAGTTGAACCTCTTTTTCAACAGCAGCCAATTTTAACAGCTCAGGGAAAATATTTGACAAGTTTTCAATTGCATTGTCAAGCTCAGCTGAAGTATTGGCAAAACCGTAAGGGTAAATATTCGCAGTATCATCATTTGTTGTTTTAAAATCAAAAACCGGAACATCTACACTCATTACATTTTTCCTGCCTACCTCTATGGATACTCCCTGCTTAGGATACATTAAGGCTTCTTCTAAAACTTCCGATGACATTACAGCACTGGCAATAACAAAATTTGAATAAACATCGCCTATATGCCTTTCAACTTCTTCACGTAAAGTTTTATTTTCTCGTGCAAGCTCCAAAAATCTTTTCATAAGCTCATCACGTTTATCCTTAAGCATTTTGTGACCTTTTACAGCCACCTTTAAACGCTTTTTAAGAGAGGTTAACACCATTCTGGTAGGATTAACATTTAATCTTGCCACAGAACCACCCCTTTGCTATTCATTTTTTGGGTAATATTTTTCAAGATATTCGTCCCTTATACGTTTTAATTCAGCTTTCGGAAGGATTGTTAAAAGCTCCCAGCCTATTTGAAGAGTTTCTTCAATTGTTCTGTTTGTTTCATAACCCTGGGATACATATCTTTTCTCAAATTCATCAGCAAACTTTGCAAAGAATTTATCAGCATCCGAAAGTGCTGCTTCTCCAAGTATTGCCATAAGTTCCTTTGCTTCCTTACCTCTTGCATAAGCTGCAAACAACTGGTTTAATACGTCGGAATGATCCTCTCTTGTTTTTCCTCTTCCTATACCTTTGTCTTTCAAACGTGAAAGTGAAGGTAAAACATCTATTGGAGGCTTAATATTCTTTCTGTACAATTCACGTGAAAGAATAATCTGTCCTTCCGTAATATATCCTGTAAGGTCAGGAATAGGATGGGTTTTATCATCCTCAGGCATGGTAAGTATGGGTATCATAGTAATTGAGCCTTCATGCTCTCTTTTTCTTCCTGCCCTTTCATAAAGGGATGCTAAGTCAGTATACAAATATCCGGGATATCCACGTCTGCCGGGAACCTCTTTACGTGCAGCCGATACTTCACGAAGTGCTTCTGCATAGTTTGTAATATCAGTCAATATAACCAATACGTGCATATCTTTTTCAAATGCTAAAAACTCTGCTGCTGTTAAAGCCATACGAGGTGTGGATATACGCTCAATTGCCGGGTCATCAGCTAAGTTCATGAACAATACAGTTCTGTCTATTGCTCCTGTACGTCTAAAGTCAGAAATAAAGAATTCAGCTTCTTCATAAGTTATACCTATTGCTGCAAACACAACGGCAAACTTGGAATCAGTACCTAAAACCTTTGACTGACGTGCAATTTGTGCTGCTAAGTTTGCATGAGGAAGTCCGGAGCCTGAGAATATAGGTAATTTTTGTCCTCTAACCAATGTATTCAATCCGTCTATGGCAGAAACACCTGTCTGAATAAATTCATTCGGGTAGTCTCTTGCTGAAGGATTCATTGGAAGACCATTAATATCTAATCTTTTTTCCGGTATTATTTCAGGACCATTGTCTATAGGTCTGCCAAGACCATCAAATACACGGCCTAACATATCCTGAGCAACTGCTAATTCCATTCCTCTTCCAAGGAATTTTACCTTAGACTCAGCTAAGTTTATTCCAGCTGCACTTTCAAACAATTGAACCATTGCATTGCTTCCGTTAATTTCAAGAACACGGCAGCTTCTTGTTTCACCGTTTGGAAGTTCAATAATTCCCAATTCATCATATGCAACATTTTCAACATCCTTAACAAGCATCAAAGGTCCTGCTACCTCAGATATGGTTTTATATTCTTTAATCATATTACTCAACCTCCTTGCTTGTTATTAGAGCTGAAATTTCTTTTTCAATTTGTTTTTCGATATCTTCATAAGCTTCTTTGATATCTTTTTCTTCAGTATATTTATATCTTCCTATTCTTTCTCTTACAGGAAGGTCGGATAACGCTTTAAAATCTGCTCCTTCATTTAATGCATCCAAACCCTTGTAATAATATTTCAATATAAGTGTCAAAAGCTTATGTTGTTTTTCAAGAGATGTGTAAGTATCTATTTCATGGAATGCATTTTGATGCAGGTAGTCTTCTCTTATGGAGCGGGTTGCCTCTAATTTTAATCTGTCCCCAAATGATAATGAGTCAACACCAACCAACTGAACTATTTCATTTAATTCTGCTTCTTCTTGAAGAAGTTTCATAGTATCATTTCGCATTTCAGTCCAGTTTCTTGCCACATTATCATCAAACCAACTGCCTAATCTATCAACATACAATGAATAACTGTTTAGCCAGTTTATTGCCGGGAAGTGTCTTCTGTATGCTAATTGTGCATCAAGTGCCCAGAATACTTTCACTATACGAAGTGTAGCCTGAGATACCGGCTCGGAAATATCTCCTCCTGGAGGTGATACTGCACCGATTGCTGATAGTGCTCCTTCTCTTCCTTCTGTACCTAAGCTTATAACTCTTCCTGCTCTTTCATAGAACTGAGCTAAACGTGATGCTAAGTATGCGGGGTAACCTTCTTCACCGGGCATTTCCTCAAGACGACCGGACATTTCACGAAGAGCTTCTGCCCAACGAGATGTAGAGTCTGCCATAAGTGCTACGGAATAGCCCATATCTCTAAAATATTCTGCTATGGTAATACCTGTATAAATTGATGCTTCACGTGCTGCAACAGGCATGTCGGATGTGTTTGCTATAAGAACTGTACGTTTCATCAATGATTCCCCTGTTCTTGGGTCCTTTAACTCAGGGAACTCCATTAAAACGTCTGTCATTTCATTTCCACGCTCTCCACAGCCGATATATACAACTATTTCAGCATCTGCCCATTTTGCCAGCTGGTGCTGTACAACCGTCTTTCCGCTTCCGAAAGGTCCCGGAACAGCTGCAACACCACCCTTTGAAATGGGGAATAATGTGTCTATAACTCTTTGACCTGTTAACAGAGGGCTTACAGGAACTAATTTTTCCTTATATGGACGTCCCCGTCTTACAGGCCATTTTTGCATCATGGTCAAGTCAACATTTGAACCGTCATCCTTTTTAACAACGCATACAGTTTCTTCAACCGTGAAGCTTCCTTCCTTTATTTCAACAACTTGACCTGAAATTCCGTAAGGAACCATGATTCTTTGCTCTACTACTATAGTTTCTTGAACGGTACCTATTATATCTCCCGCCTGAACCTTATCTCCTGCTTTTACTACAGGAACAAAATCCCACTTTTTCTCTCTGTTAAGAGCCGGAATGCTTATTCCTCTTGTAATATTAGGTCCCGCTATTCTTCTTATTTCTTCCAGGGGCCTCTGTATTCCATCATATATTGTTTCAATAAGTCCGGGTCCAAGTTCAACAGAAAGCTGTGCTCCCGTGGAAACAACCGGTGCTCCCGGGGCTAAGCCTGATGTTTCTTCGTAAACCTGTATGGATGCCATTTCACCGCGCATCTCAATTATTTCACCTATAAGGCCTTGCTCGCTTACACGAACAACGTCAAACATATCGGCTTCTTTCATACCATCTGCAATAACCAGCGGACCGGATATTTTAACTACTCTACCTTGGCTCATTAAACTAATCACCTGCTTTCATTTTTTTTAACGTTAATCGTTATTAAACAATATGTCGGCACCAACTGCTTTTTCAACTGCCTTCTTAATGTTATAAAGCCCTATCCCTTGGGATCCCTGCATGCCCGGTATAGGAATAATTGCCGGCAGACGCTCATTATTGTACTCAAAAATTGATTCTTTTATTTGGTCATAAAAGCTTTCAGTCACATAAATTATTGCATAATTGTCACCTGCAATTTTATGTAGCGTATTTTTTGCATCTTCCTTTGTATTGCAGTCGAATACATCCAAACCAACAGCTTTAAAACCTTGAACACTTTGTTTATCTCCAATAATACCTATCTTATACATAAGTCTCTCTCAACCTCTCTCTTAAAAGTTCCGGCGAGATGCCTGCTGTTTTTCCTGCCAATATTATTCGTGCAATTTTTATTTCATTATCCTTAGCTATGAGATATCCTGCAAGGGCTTCTATGCCGTAGGGAACATACTTGGCACTTTTCACATGTTCCATAAGCTTGTTATCCAATAGTTTTTCAAGCTTTGTAAACTTTCCTGTTTCAGTTAATGCTTCAGTTCCTTCAAGAAATTCTTCCTTGAAGTCATAAGCTAAAAGCAGCTCTGCGAACTTATCAAAAGGCTCATCATAATTTTTAACAAATATATTCTCATAAATATTACCGCCCTTTAAAAATACCTTATTAAAAAAGTCCCAGGATTTGTTCATTTTTTTAAGCCTTACATATGTTTTAACATTAATTGAATCTATTTGCATTTTTACATAATCAATAATAAACTTATTTTTTGTTTTTTCTGCCGCTTTAAGCATTTCATCAAAGCAATATTTGTCAAAAATAATATCTATAAGCTGAGGATCTCCTGTTTTTGGAAAATCCTCAATGATTTCCTTCAATGCCTTTCCCATATTTTCAGTCAGCTCAGAAAAACTTCTTTCTTTTAAGGCATGTTTTAAAACCTTTACATCAAGAGAGCCTGTATTAACAAGAGTATCTGATTCATCCTTGTTCAAATACTCATTTTTCATGAGTACCTTCAAGTTATGATAGTCATATGGATATAAAAATATATTGAAATGTTCTATATCCGGAGCAACCGACCTTATAAAATCATATGTCTTCTTATGTTCTTCCGTTAGAAGGATTTCATAATCATTATAGTTTTCCAATTCATTTCCATTTCCATAATAACAATCATCCAATACTCTTAATGCATCTTCTATTGATTTTGCATCAATCATTTTTTCTGCTCTTTCATGGGTAAGCATGTGTTTTTCTATACTTCTTACTCTTGAAGTAGAATATAAATAATCAGAGTCCTTAATCTTTGCCAAATTCATTCCTCCTTTCAGGCAGGAAAATTATTTAAAAAGTGCATTTGCAATTTCGCTTGTTAGTTCATCCCGCATTGAATCTATAATTGTTTCAAAGGTACTGTTTATTTCAACATTTCCCTTTTTTAACACAAATCCGCCGCTTGCCTGAACTGTATCATTGCTCAATACAACTTTTTCTTTATTAAGTTTTTTATTGACAGCCTTTACCAATCTTTCACCAATATTTTCCCTATCTTTGGCATTTAAGATTATTGTACCCTCACAATTTGGAATTTTAACAATCTCCGTCACCAAAAAATTTAAATATTGTTCTTCAGGCATTGCCTTAAGCTTGTCAATTGCTGTTACAAAGCTTTTTTTAATAGCATCCTGCTTTGCCGATAACAGCATCTTTCTTTTTTGAAGCTGTGCAGCAGATACTTTTCTGCTTTTTAAATCTTCTGCATCTTTTATAACTCTATCAGCTTCTATATTAATTATTGCCTCTGCTTCAACTTTAGCATTGTTAATAATCTCTTGCTTTGTTTTTTCTGCATTTGCTAAAGAAGAATCAGCAGCATTTTCTGCACTGTTTATAATTTTTGATGTTATATTGTCAATGCTCATTTCATCACATCCTTATTTAAAATTTTAACACACTCCTTAAACGGGAATTCCATTTACCATAAGGAATGATGCAAGAAGTGCCAAAACTGCATATGTTTCAACCATTGCAGCATATACCATTGCTTTTGCTATTTCTTCAGGTCTTTTACCAATCAACATAATGCCTGTAGCTGCCACCTTGCCTTGATAAATAGCTGATACGGTTCCTGTTAATCCTGCAGGAAGAGATGCTGCCAAAAACATCCACCCTTGAAATGTTGTTAAAGGAGCTATGTTGCCTGCAAGCAAACCTATTTTATTCATTATAATAAATGCAATAAGAAGACCATAAATACCCTGTGTTCCAGGCAATGCCTGCAGCATTAAAGTGGGTCCAAATTTCTTTGGATCTTCTGCAATAACTCCGCTTGCAGCCTCACCTGCAATACCAACTCCCATAGCACTTCCGATTCCTGCCATAGATGCTACTGCAGCACCTAAAATAGCTAAAAAGCCACCCATTGTTAAACTCATTTTAAATTTCCTCCTTGATTTTAATATATTTTGTTTTTTTGATTAGAGGATTAAAAGCATCTCCTCCACCATCATAAAATTTACCGAAAAACTCTACATATTGAAGCCTTGCCGAGTGAACAAATGACCCAAGACCATTTATAGCAAGGTTAAGCGTATGTCCAAATATAAAAATCACTACAAACATAATTTTGCCTATTATTCCGCTTCCCATGGAGCCTATTAAGCTTAAAACAGATGAAATTACTCCTGTTGCAAGCCCAAGTGCCAATAGCCTTGAATATGAAAGCACATCTCCCAAGTAGCCTGTTATGCCATATAGCGATAAAACACCGCTTGTAAATTTACCTATAATATTATCTTTTTCTCTTCCTTGAGTTAAAACTAAACCTATTACAGCAAGTATTGTCATCCATTTCCCAATAGTCGGCAATACTGAGCCTGGAATTATCATATCCCCTGCTAACAACAAAATAGGACCTACAATGAATAAATACCAGAAGCCTACATCCATTATTGCATCTTTAGTATGACCGTCTCTTATTAACATATAAGCCTTCATTCCCATTCCTATAAATAAGTGAACAAGACCCATGGCAAAAGATACAATCAATACAGTCATAGGTTCTTTTAAAGGATCTATCCACAAATAGGTCAAAGGCAAATCAATGTTGAAAAGATGCTTTGCTCCAACAACTATACCATCTCCAAACCAACTTCCATACATAACGCCCCAAAATATAGTGGATATTCCACTGTAAAAAAACACCTTTAGCAATTTCTTGAGAGTACCTTCAACGTCATATTTTTTAAGTACAATGTAACATCCCAAGGTTAGAATTGCTCCATAGCCTACATCTCCCAGCATCATACCGAAAAACAAAGCGTAAAATGGTGCCATTATTGTTGTAGGGTCCATGTTTGACGGGGCAGGAAGACTGTAAAGCTCTGTTATTGATTCAAATGGCTCTGAAAAAGAATTGTTGTTAAGTAAAATCGGGAATGCTTCGCCTTCTTCAGGTTCCTTAAAATCATACCAACACTCATTTTCATCTAAAATTTTTTGAACATTATCTTTACTAGCTACAGGTACCCAACCTTCAATATAAAATGTAGTATCCGTTTTTAACATATTGCCAAGTATTTTGTTTTTATCTCTTTCTATTATAAGATGGTCATAGAAAAGTTGAATTTCTTCTTTTTTTGAAACTAATTCAGTAATACTTTTATCAATATTATCCTTTTTAACAGATATATCCTTTAAATTGTTTTCATACTGCATGATATTTTCTGCAGCAGTACCGTTTAAGTCCTTGAATGTTACGGTACTAAAACCATATTGCTTCAACAAGTCATAAACTTCCTCTTTTTCATCCTTAAGACAAATAAATGAGAAATAATATTGATCCTTGTCGTTATCTATTTGGTCCATATAACATTTGTCTGTTTTTTGAAACATTTCTGATTTTAACTTCTCTATGTCGGCAATACTTGGTATGGCACCAATAATTATATTTGTATACTTAGTTTCAGTCATATTCAGAGGAATATCATATTTAACCCATGGTTTTAAGCTCAAAATTGCTGCTTCCATTTTATTTTCCTCTGAATGTAACTCATTTAATGATTTATTTAACTCATAAACCTTATTTATATTTTCATAAATATAATCTTGGTTTAGCAATGCTTTTTTAAATTCATCAGATGATATAGATTTTCTGGTACTTAATAAAGGTCTTTTGCTTTTGTCATACCTATCAAGACTATTAAGCACTTCGTTAATTTTGGAGATTTTTGCATCCAAATTAACAACTTCATTCTCATTTCCGTCTTTATTTACATAGGAAGTCCACTCAGGATCCGTAAGCTTTGAATCTAATGAGCTAATTTCTACAACTCCCAAATCCATAATTTCTTTTATCAGCTTTTGTTTTATGCTATTTAAACCTATGACGCTGATTTTGTTCATATTAACTGTTGTCACTGGTCTTCACTATCCTTTCCAGTATAATTGAAGCTGCGTTGTTCATGTTATCGTTTGCTTTTTGACAAAGTATGTCACATTCCTTTGCAGCATCATTGATGATGCTGTCATAAAGAAGCTGTCCTTCAGATTCTGCCTTGCTTAAAACTTCAGCTCTATGTGATTCTGCAGATTTTTTAGCATCATCCAAAATACTTTGAGCTAATGCATTAGCATTGGTAATAACTGATTTCGCTTGTGCTGCGGCATCTTTTTTAATAGCTTCCGCCTTTTCCTCCGCCTCCTTTATTACCTTAATAACTTCAATAGACACTATACCACCACCTCTTATTATATTGTAAAAAAACTAATATTTTTCCACATTACCTTATGATAAATTAAAAAACTTCCTTTGTCAATATTTTTGTCCTTGTGAAAAAATACTAAAAGAAATCAATTTCCTGATTTTAATTATTATAGTAATAATGATTAAATTATACTTTATAATTGTTACTTAATAAACAATTTTTCATTTACATGCGTAATATTTTAAATAAACGGTAAATATTTGTTAAAAAAATAAACTTTTATCAATTACAATGACAAAAGTTATTTTTAATTAGTATGGTATTATTGTAACAACCTTACACAGAATTATTATGAATATTTTTTAAGAATCGAAAGCAATTGAGTAGCAATTGCTTCACACAACTTCAACAAGGTGTGTGATTAAGACACACCACCTTGTATACTAAAAGGTATCCGCCACTTAAGGAAATGGGTGAAATCTTCAGCTCGATATAAATATAAATTATTTATTCCACTGCAAAAATAAGTTCTGCTTCGCAAGCAATTTCATCATTAACAAAAGCAATTGCAGTTCCAATTCCAAAACTTGACTTCATTTTTGTTATTTCAGTGACCAATTTTAATGTGTCTCCGGGAATTACTTTTCGTTTAAATTTAGCACTTTTAATTCCACCGAAATAAACAGTTTTATTCTTAAATTTCTCTAAAGATAAAATAGCAACCGCTCCTGTCTGAGCTAAAGCTTCAACAATTAAAACTCCCGGCATTACTGGATTATTCGGAAAATGTCCTTGAAAAAATTCTTCATTAATTGTTAAATTTTTAATCCCTACTGCCTTTTGTCCTTCTTGAAGTTCTATTATTTTGTCAATTAAAAGCATAGGGTATCTGTGTGGAATTATTTTTTTTATATCATTTATATTGTAAATCATATTTAACCTCTGAATTTCTTTATTACTAAAGAAGAATTATGTCCGCCAAATCCAAAAGCATTTGATAAAGCATAATCAAATTCTTTCTGAATTCCTACATTAGGCACGAAGTTTAAATCCAATTCCGGGTCTGTTTGCACATGATTAATCGTAGCAGGTATAAATGAATCTTCAAGTGCTTTAGCACAAATAATTGCTTCAACAGCCCCTGCAGCTCCAAGTAAGTGCCCTGTCATAGATTTTGTCGAGCTTACATAGATATTTTTTGCTTCTTCCTTAAATATGTTCTTAATAGCTTGTGTTTCAAATTTGTCATTGTACAAGGTGCTTGTTCCATGAGCATTGACATATGTTACATCTTTTGGGGAAATTCCTGCATCATTGATTGCATTTAGCATTGATTTTGATGCCCCTTCTGAGCTT
>CAZCTI010000057.1:0-11808 GCA_964501385.1 uncultured Clostridia bacterium | reverse complement strand
TATAAAATAATTTATAAAATATTTGACATTCCAGTCTATATGTTATAAACTATAATTAGTTTACAAAGTATAGACTGGAGGATGTAAATATGAAAGAATATAGTCTTACTGAAGCGGAATTGAAGCTTGCGGAAATTATTTGGTCAAATGAGCCGATTTCATCACCTGTCTTGGTGAAATTGTGCCAGGCTCAACTAAGTTGGAAAAAATCAACTACGTATACAATGCTTAAAAAGCTTGAAATTAAAGAAATTTTTATTAATAATAAAGGAATAGTTGAATCTTTATTAACTAAGGATGAATTTTATGCTGAGCAAAGCATACAAATTGTTGATGAAGGATTTGATGGCTCTTTCCCCAAATTTTTGGCAGCTTTTACAAGACACAAAAAATTAAGCAATAAAGAAATCCATGAGCTTCAAAGACTTATTGATGAGCATAAGGAGGTGTAGTGATGGATGAACTATTTCTTACCATTCTAAACATGAGTCTCACTGCAAGCTATGTGATTATTTTTGTAATAGGTATAAGATTGTTACTTAAAAAGTTTCCCAAGGCTTATTCCTATGCATTGTGGTTTCCTGTGCTGTTCAGATTGATATGTCCATTTTCTTTTGACAGTATATTTAGTTTAGTTCCAAGGAATGTAAATATTCCGCAGGATATTGCTTATTCTCCAAAACCGGAAATTAGTAGCGGCATAGCAGTTATCGACAGAGCAGTAAACAATGTATTGCCAGCACCTGTTAATCCGGCAGCAAGTGCTAATCCTATGCAAATATGGCTCGCAATTGCAGAATTAATCTGGCTGATTGGAATAGCAATGCTTATTATTTACAGTGTTTTTACTACCGTAAAATTGTATCGAAAACTAAAGAATGCTAATCATATGGAAGATAATATTTACTATATAGATAGATTTAAAACACCATTTGTTTTTGGTATATTTAATCCAAAAATTTATCTTCCTGCAAACCTTTTAGGAAGTGAAAAAACATATGTATTATTGCATGAACAGACACATATCAAACGCTTAGACCATATTGTAAAACTGATTTTCTTTATAGTTACATGTATACACTGGTTTAATCCTCTTGTATGGATTGCTTTTTATCTGATAGGCGAAGATATGGAACTGTCCTGTGATGAAATAGTAGTAAAACAAATGGGAAACAATATAAAAAAGGAATATTCGTCTTCACTTCTTTCGATGTCAACAGGAAGGAAAATTTTAGGAGGAAGTCCTATAGCATTTGGAGAAAACAATACTAAAGGCAGGATTAAAAATGTCCTGAATTACAAAAAGCCTGCATTATGGGTTTTGATTGTTGCCTCCATAGTTATTGTTATATTTGTTATAGGATTGATAACTAATCCTAAATCAAATGAAGTGATTATTTCAGATAGAAGACCAATGATTATGGTAAACGGTGAGTTATATTTAGATACAGGTAAACTTGTTATTTATCCTCATAGTGTGATTCATGGCAAAATAACTTCCTCAGTTGACCAGTCCGAAAAACCAACTGAAGATGATCAATCAAATTTTGGAAATATAGGTACTTCATATGCCTATTTTGAAGATGGTATTGTTGTGTTTATGGATAATGGGGCTGTTTTTTTTGAGAAAGAAGTTGACGATAGGGTGAAAGAGGTAAATGAAAATTCAAACTATGAAATAATTAGTGCCTATTTGAAAGAAAAGTCCATAAATACTTTTTCTTTATATTACGAATTATTAGATTTTATTATCTCTGATTATCAGGAAGAATTAGTTGATGGAAATGTAGAAGCTATATTTTCTTATACAATTGTACACAAAAATTATGACAGAGACCCTGATGCTGTACAGTATATTAAAGAAGCCAAAGAACGAGGCGATAAGAATTATCAAACATATTATGATGAATATTTACAACCACAAGATATGAATTTTTATTTTAAAGCTGTTATTGATAAAAATGGTGGGATAACTTTATATACTAAAAACCCCGCAATAGAAAATGATGACTGGGAAGAAGTTAAAATGTCTGATTACGTTATGGATAAAATTATCGATGAACATGAATCAGAAAAGATAAATCGCAATGAACCAATAGAAAATGATATTGCAGAATATATTTCCTATGATTATGAATACAGGTTAATATATATTGCCGGGTTGAAAATTTTTGAAGAATTCGGCACAAAAGAATTTGGTTATTCTAATGAAGGCGGAGCAAGTATTATAAATGATGAAAATGCGATAGAGTTTTTTATAACTGTAAATACAGGGCTTATTCCTGGCAATGGTACTGTTACAGGTCCGGAGGTTTATTTTAAAATGGATCTTGGCACAAATGAAATTACTGATAAAAAGCTTACACCTGCCCCTAATTATGCTGAAATAGCAAAGCTTTATCCTGAACATATCAACCCCGATTCTATTCAGTATAGTGAAAAGGTAATTGAGCTTAGTGATGAACGCATAGTTGAAATTGGAGTTTATTTAAAGCAGTTTATATTGGAAACTGAGTCGAAATTTGATTACTTTACATATGAAGATTAAAATTTAAATTAAAATATAATATTCCTTAAAAACAAAGAATTCTGGGGATTTACTTATGAGTTCCAAAGAAATTAGAATTTCAAGGTCCGTCCCCGGAATTCCTTTAATCAAATTGAAAATTAGCCTCGTATCTGCTTGAAAGGAAATATAGACTTTAAAAAAGATGATTTCTCTGCTATAATTTATTAAAGACTTGGTTAAGAGGATAAAATGCTTATTTATTTAAATTTAATTGACATACAAGAAGAAAAGAGCAAATTTGAACAAATATATAATAATTATAGGCATACTATGTTTTATGTGGCAAAAGGTATTTTGAAGGATGACTATCTTTCTGAAGATGCTGTACATAATGCGTTTATTAATATTGCAAAAAGCATGGATAACATTAGTGAGGTACACAGCAACCGTACAAAGGGGTATGTGATTGTTATAGTTCGAAATATTTCTCTTAACATGCTAAAAAAACAAAACAAGACTGTGGATATGGAGGATTTTGAAGAAAATATTACAAATGATTTAAGTCCTGAAGATGAGGTTTTGTCAAAGTTGTCTGTTGATTCAATTATCGAAGAAATTATTAGCTTACCGGCGATTTATAAGGATGTATTATACTTATCTTACGTAGAGGGCTTAAATACTCAAGAGATATCAAGGCTGATAAGCATTTCAAATGAAGCAGTTAAGAAAAGACTACAAAGAGGCAGGAAAATGCTACTAGAAAATTTAAAAATAAGTTGTGACTAAAGATTATTATCATTTAATAAAATGTTAATGATCTCTTTTTTTGACAACTTGTCTATAATGTCACACTTCAAAATTTTAAGGAATTTTTTAAATTTTGTCCCCAAAATTGCTTTTAAATTGTTTATATAGTAAAGGGTAAATTTTTTATGTAAATGTAAGGTAGGAGAGCTATGAATATGGAATTATTTTTTAAAAAAGTATATACAGTTGCATTTAGGCTTACCGGCGAAGTAAGTGCTGCTGCAGAATTAGCTACATCAGCAATTACTCATACAATCAAGGAATCAAATGAAAGTTATATTACGGCAAATATGTTTAAAACAACAATTTTAGAATTAGTTAAAATATTTCTTAATAAACCATGTACGGGTTGCGGAGATAATCTTGAGGGAATTCAAAGTGCTTTATTGAAGCTTAAACCCATAAACAGGTCTGTAATAATATGGAAAGATGTATTAGGATATAAAGTGTCGGATAACATGCCTGTAGCAAATTATTCTTGTGAAGAGCTTCTTAGGGAACTTAACTGTGGGAGAAAAGAACTGAAAAGTTATATTAACCTTGAGAATGCTGTTAAAAAGCAGGAATATACTGATGAAATATTGGACGGTGAATTCATATGTCTAATGGAATAATAACAGAAGCACTAAAAATCTCTATGAAAAGAGAATTTGAAACCATCCCACCAAGTGCAAATTTAAAAGATTACCACTATTTCTCTGCTGACTTTGAAAAGAAAATGAAAGGTTTAATTAAAAAAGCAAACATCAAATATATAAATATAAATAAATTCAGAATCAGAAAAAGTATTGTGGCAGCATCATTAATATTAATAGTTTTAACAGCTTCCATGAGCGTTGAAGCAATAAGGATGCCTGTAATAAGATTGACTGAAAAAATTTATACTGAATTTTCGGAAATTCTGTTTGAAAATGAAGATAATATAGTGGTTCCGGAGAAAATAGAAGAAGTTTACGTCCCTGCATATATACCGGAAGGATATACCCTTAAAGAAGAAGTAAATGATATGAGGTCTATGCACTTTTTCTTTTACACTAATGAAGATGGACAGGAAATCTCCGTTGAACAACTTGTATTAGGTGTACATATGGCAGTCGATACAGAGGGTATAACTACTGAAAAAATAACAATCAACGGCATGAGTGGAATAATATACACTAAAAGGGGATTAACCTCAATAATAGTCAATGACAACAGATATGTTCACTTTGTAAGCGGTTATGAAAGTAGGGAAGAGTTAATAAAGATAGTTGAATCTTTATATATACGAAAACAATAATCTGGAAGAATTAACATTACTGAAAAAATTGAATTTACAATTTAGCTTGTCTAAGCTAATAAAATAAAATGGTTTTCTTAATATGTATGTATAAAGTGAATAAAAATTATTTTTCAAAAGGAGTGATTTTTATGCATATGTCATCATCTTATTATATTGTTTTTATATTAAGTGCTTGTATTCTTTACTTTTTAAGTATTATATATCTATCAAAGAAAAAGAATGCTTTGTTCGGACTAATTTTACCCATTATATTTGGGTGTATTTCTATATATAATCTTCTAAAGCTGGTATTTGTATACAATCCTCATCCAACCATGAAAGAAGGCATATATATGACTTTCTTTGGAGCACTATCAGTAATTGGATTAGTTGAATTTTTTGTTGCTAAATATTGTTTTAAAAATAAGAACAACAATAGAATGCGAATAGAAGAAGATTATTAACTTTCTCTTGATTATTTCTAATCCTTTGGTTATAATAATATTGAATATTAAATTAGCCGGAGGAAGATGAAATGAATTACATAAAAAGAAATATCGAAACTACCATAGAAAAAGCTTCAAAGATGTTTCCTTCAGTCTTGATAACAGGAGCAAGGCAGGTAGGAAAAACAACAGTTTTAAAGCATATCAGAAGGAATACCCCATATTTAACTTTAGATGATCCAATTATATTGCAAAGTGCTCTTGAAGAACCGGGTAGTTTTTTTAAGACTATGCCACCGCCTGTAATTATTGATGAAGTTCAATATGCTCCAAATTTATTTACTTATATTAAAATGATAGCAGATGAAAGCGGTAAAAAAGGGCAATTTTATTTAACCGGTTCGCAGCAATTCAAGATGATGAAGAATGTCAGTGAAAGCCTTGCAGGAAGGATAGGTATTATTAATTTGTTAGGTTTATCTATTCGTGAAATTAAAGGTGTAAGTTATAATGAAGCATTCATACCAACGGTTGAGTATATAGATAAAAGAAGACCTACAGTCCAAAAATTAATTTATAAAGAAATCTGGGAATATATACATAAAGGATTCATGCCTGCTATGTACGCTGATGATTTGGACTGGCAAATGTTTTATGCTTCCTATACGAAAACATATATTGAACGTGATGTAAGAGATCTTACACAGGTTGGTGATGAACTGAAATTTATTAAATTTATGACAGCTATTGCAAGCAGAACATCACAAATGTTAAATTTAACATCTGTTGCTAATGAAGTTGGAATAAGCGTGCCAACTGCCGATAGATGGCTTTCGGTTTTAATTTCATCTAATATAGTATATTTGCTTAAGCCATACTATAACAACATTATGAAAAGAGCTATCAAAACACCCAAGTTGTATTTTCTGGATACAGGACTTGCTGCGTATCTTACAAAATGGAATTCACCGGATGTAATAGAAGCCGGAGCGATGTCTGGTGCATTTTTTGAAAGCTTTGTAATGGCGGAAATACTTAAATCTTACTATAATGCAGGTATCTTGGAACCATCAATTTATTATTACAGGGATAAGGATGCTAAAGAAATTGATGTTATTATAGAAGAAAATGGCACTCTGTATCCTATAGAAATTAAAAAAACTTCTAATCCCGGGAAAGAACATATTGAAAATTTCTCAGTGCTTGATAAGGTTAAAGGTATAAATGTGGGAACGGGATGTGTTATTTGTATGTATGAAAATATAATTCATATTAATGAAAAAAATGTAAGTATGCCTGTTGCATGGCTATAAAGATATGGAATCTTAAATGTATTGTGAACGGCATCTTGAGATGGCAAGAATAAAATAAAGTTTAATTTTAGTATTTATAGCTTCATGACATATAAGTAGAATTACGTTCAACTAAAATGAACCCGAAAGATGATGAAGAAGCCATTAGTTGGTCAGAAAAAGAATGGGGAAAACCTATAAAGATGATTGAGAAAAATGGAAAAACTATTATATTGATCAGTAAAGGATTATTTTAAAAAGAAAATTGTTATACCAACACCAAAATAAATTTTTAAGGAGGAATTTATGCGAAACAATAAATTTGTAAATAGGATTGCTGTCTTGTTATTAGTATCCACGGTTTTGCTTGCTTATAGAAGTTTTGATTTGAATAATAAGTTAGAAGCAGCAAACGATATTATTGATTCTGTAAAATTTAATGAATTCGTCAATCTTAATAATACTATCCAACAAATTTCAGATGAATTAATAGATTATAACAATTACGGAAATGAAAATGATGAATTATATCTTTCTAAATTAGGAAAAGAAGGACTTCACTTAAATCAAATAGGGATGAACTTGCGGAGGTTACTTAACATCGGAGATAGTATATATGAAGAACGAATTTGGAAAATTGAGAGGTTCGTTATTGATATATCAGAAGGCAAATTGACAGATAAAGAAAAAATCCATCAAGTAGCTGTTATAATGGATGAACAACAAAAAAATTTACAAGATATGATTTTTGTAGAGCAAATTGGAGTTTCAGGATTAAATGAAGAAGAAAACATTGAAAGAATTATAAGAGTCTTAGATATTATTATTGATGAAATAAACAAAGTAAGTTCAAATACTTAACATGTAATTTAGAAGGACACATTAGGAGTGACACATAATTCAAATTTCACGTCGCAACAGCAATATTAACTACAGTAAACAAAAAAAATATGGAGTTATGATAAGATGTATATAAAAGAAATAAATGATAACAAAGAGAAAATAGAAATATCGACTAAAATTTTAAAATCACTCCCAAATTGGTTTGGAATACCAGAATCAACACAAGAATATGTTAATAAAAGTAGTAAATTACCCTTTTTTGCAGCAATCGAAGAATCAAATCCATTAGGTTTTATTTCAATAAAAGAAAATAATGAATATACTGCTGAGATTTATGTTATGGGTGTGTTACCTGATTACCATAAACAAGGAGTTGGTAAAGCTTTGTTTAATAAGACTTTACGATGGGCTATAGAAAAAGGTTATGAATTCTTACAGGTAAAAACTTTACATGAATCTCATCCTGATATATATTACGCAGGCACAAGAAAATTTTATTTATCAATGGGATTTAAGCCTTTGGAATGTTTTCTAGAATTATGGGGCAAAGAAAATCCTTGTTTAATAATGATTAAGTACATAATTTAGTAACTTTGAGAGGTATGTAAACCATCTCCAGCTTTTTAATCAAATAAAATAGTAAGAGAATTATTGAGGTAAAGGTTATGATAGAAGAATTTGAAATGGAATACATGGAGAATTATTGGAACCACAAAATGTTTCAATGGATAAACTATTTTGAACACGGTAATTATGATTTAAAAGAGAATGAAATGTTATCCGGAATAGAGCGAGAAAATATAGAGGATGTGTTGCCGCAAGTATGTTACCCATGGCGTAGATACTTAGCCAGATCTTTTGACGGTATTATGTACATGATATTATGGGCAGTTTCTCTCGCTTACTTTTCTAACACGTGAGGTATTTTACTATATTGGATATCAGATTTACAGGATATTACCGTAGGTTAGTTAGATGTATGAAATGAGGAACATAGAATATAGGAGGAAAAGAAAATGAAGTTAAAATTCAAGGTTATAATTATTGCAGTTATTTTAATGGTTGTATTGTCAACTAATGTATTTGCATATAATGTAAACGTTACATTACCAACATTCGATGTAAGAGTGAACAATATAGAAATAGACAACGAAAACAGAGAGTATCCTCTGCTTGTTTATAAAAATATTACATATTTTCCTATGACCTTTCATGACAGTCATTTTTTAGGGTTAGAAACTAAATGGGATGAAAGTACCGGATTAAAAATAAACAAAAGTGAAAACAAACATGGATATGTGGATTATAATTTTTCTGCAAATAAATCAAGATATACTGCAGCGACTCCGTATTTTAATGTTGAAGTGAATGGAAAGTCAATTGATAACAGCAAGGAAGAATATCCGCTTTTAGTATTTAGAAATGTTACATACTTTCCTCTTACATGGAGATTTGCGGTTGATGAATTCGGATGGGATTACAAATTTACACAAGAGAATGGTCTTGAAATAAGCAATCCAACACATACAGGTCTTAAAGTTACGGAGGTAAAATTACCTGTTGCGGAGAAAAGAGATTTTCATAACGGGGCATTTACGGTTGCCGGTGATTATTTTTATTATGAAGGCAAAAAAGGAATAATTTACCAAACACCAATAGATAATCCAAGTGTCAAAAAGTCTGTTTATGAACTTCCAATGTGGGATTATGGAGACAGCTATGTTTATCCAAGTCTTGAGACAGACGAAAGTAGAAATTTTGGAAATGGCATAGCAATATTGACCTACCATCAGGGAGGAGCAACAATGGGTGCTGATTATAAAATAATACTTAATGATGATGGTACAAATGAAACTTTTGCAGTAGGTTACTTGAACAGAAAGGTTTTTGGTGATACATTCGGAAATATCACTGTTGATATCAGTCACTTTCCACCGCCTTTTCCAAACAATCTTTCAATGAAAAGAGATGGTGAAGAAGAATTTAAAGCTTTAGGAAGCCCTGATTATGTTTATGGTTGGGTTAAAAATGCGGGACAAAGCCGAAGTGATGATTTATATAAAATCGATAATGAAATATATTTATTAGCATACAAGTTTAATGATGATAAAGCTACAACGGGAATCCACAGAGTAAATATTAACACAGGGGAAACCATTAGAATATGCGAGGAAGCTGTTCAAAGATTTATGATAGAAGGTAATATGATTTATTTCATGGATATAGATGGATATTTGTATAAAATTTCTCTTGTTGACAGCAATAAGGCAGAGAAGCTTACAGATTTTGTTGTAAGTGATTTCACAGTTTTAAATAATATAGTTTACTATGTTTCAGTAGAAGATAAGGGCCTTGAATTATTTAAATTAGGAGAGAGTATATCTGTAAATCCAGGTGGACGCGTGCGGGAATTAGTTAACAAAGAAGGATATGTTTACTGTATATTTGAAGACAGCACTACTTATAAATTTATTGTTTTTACTAAGACGGGATTGCAGATTTTTAAAACAAATGCAAATATAAGATTTGCAAGCATAAATCAAAACAGGTTATTTTACCATAAATAAATTGAGCTTGACAGGGATGGACCTTTTGGAGACCAAAAAGTCTTAAAAATGTTTGTTTCTTCTAAAGCTGATATTTGCATATAATCCTAATAAAGTCTGCCAGTCACTAAGACACATTTTTTAAAAAATACTCAACAGTAAAATAATTATAATATGCTGACAGTTTCTCTCATAAGAGATAAGAAATATCTTAGGAAGGATAAAATTATGTCAATAATACCATTTGTTTGTTTGGGAATAGGGATAGTGTTTGGATTAATTGTAAAAAAAGAAAAATTTTTTGTATATTCCGATAAAATATCCACATTTGCTTTAGTATTACTAATGTTGGTTATTGGTTTAGGAATCGGGCTTGATAAATCGATAGTAGACAATATTATAAGAATAGGTTTAAATTGTGCAGTTATTACAATAGCTGCCATTGTCTTTAGTGTGCTTTTAACATTTATCGTTGAGAAGACAGTACTTCCTTTGGATAAAATTGATTATGATTTAATAGAAGAAAATATACAATTAGATGTTAATGATAAAGATAGAGAATTATTTAAAGATGAAGAATATAAAAAGAGAAGTAATCTTGTATGGATAATGCCTGTCAGTATAATTATAGGCCTTATAGCAGGTGTACTTCTAAGGTCTATAATAACTCCTTCGGTTACAGATTTCTTTTTTACTATAGCATTAATAGTTTTGTATATTTGTGTAGGTATTTCTCAGGGAGCAAACAAGGAAGTATTTGTTTATTTAAGGCTTATTGGTTTTAGGATTATTTTGATACCCGCTGCAATCATGTTTGGAAGTTTAATTGGAGGTATAGTTTCAGGGATTATACTAAGATTGCCGTTATATATTTCGACAACTGCAGCAGCTGGTATGAGTTTTTATAGCATAACCGGTGCCTACATGACACAACAGTACGGCATAGAAATAGGTACTTATGGTTTTATAGTAAATATAATGCGTGAATTCCTTACTGTTCTTACAATGCCGTTGTTAATTAAAATAAGTCCGGGGGCACTGATTGCCGGAGGTGCAGCAGGGGATATGGATACTATGCTTGCACCGATAACAAAATTCGTAGGCATAAGATTAAGTTTGGTTACATTATTGACAGGAATGATTCTTACTTTTATAGTTCCGATACTGTTACCTTTTGTTTCAATAATCTTTCAATAATAAGAATGATGAGTCTTTTATGAATTAATATAGCGTCACATAAGTAAAATTATGCAATGATACAGATATAGAAATTGCTCAATATATAAAAAACGTAGGACAGGATTGGAAATTAATAAATCTTAATCTGGAAAAATGTTTAGCGGAGAGAAGATATTTTTATTAGCACAATCCTACATGCCTGCTCAGCAAACTCAAATACTTAAAGATACAAGTAACAATAATATTAGGTGAAAGGAGAATTGAAGTTATGAAAGATTTAATTATAGTAGTTGTTATAATAGGAGCGTTTTTTTATATTATTTCTGTAATAATGGACTTTAAAGCAAAAAACTTCATATATGAAAAACAAAACATTTTATTTATGCTGATAATGGTGATAACCATAAACATAATAGGATATGTTTATAGCTATTATAATGAGTATCCAAGGACATACACTATGATGATTAATGTAGTAATGGCTATTGCAATATTAGGCGGTTACTTAGTTTTTCAAAAAAACAGAATTTATTATTTCAAGGGAATAGATAGTAAATTAGTAAAAGAGAACATGAATGAGATAAAACAAATTATTGAGGATTATAGCACTAACTATTTAGGAGTAAGGTCAGAAATAACTTTATTAAAAAACAGAGTTGTATTTGAGAAAGTAAGTAAGGAACATGCTGAAGAATGCTTGTCATTAGTAGGAAATTTTTTAGATGGAAACAGAAGAAAGTATACATTAAAAGACTATTTATTATATTTTATTAAAGGTCACATTTTGCCAATAGCAATTATAATTTTAGTTGCTGTTATAATAAAGATTTTCATATAATTTTAAAGAATTTTCTGCCTGAAGGGTATATCGGAAGTTTTGGAATAGTTCGAAGCTTAAATAATTTAGCGGACGGACCTTGGAATT
>CAZCTI010000056.1:7769-11999 GCA_964501385.1 uncultured Clostridia bacterium | reverse complement strand
GAATTCTTATGATTTTATTTTAATTCCTTCAATATTTGGCTCAACAAGCATTGAATAATTTGTGTCGTAAATAACAAACCCGGGTTTTGCATTTGGTGGTTTTTTAACATTTATTTTTTGGGTATAATCAACTTCAACCGTGCTTGAATTTTTCCCCTTGCTGTAAAACGCTGCAATCCTTGCAGCTTCAATATACTCTTCATCTGCTAATTCATCACCGTTTGTTTTTATTAACACATGGGAGCCGGGAATGTTTTTGGCATGGAACCAATAATCTTCTTTTTTACCTATTTTAAATGTTATATTATCATTTTGCATATTGTTTTTTCCAACTAATATTTCATGACCGCCACAAGAAATGAATGCTGTTACACTCTTCGTTTCTTTTGCTTTATTAACCTTTGATTTTCTTTTCATGAATCCCTCAGATATAAGCTCATTGTAAATATCATTTAAATCATCAGTTGTTTCACATTCTTCAATTGAAAATAAAATATTTTCCAAATAATAAATTTCGTTTAAGCTAATGTCTATAAGCTTTTGCAGTTCTTCTTCAGCTTTTTTAAGCTTATTGTATCTTTTGAAAAACTTTTGGCTGTTAAGTGATAAATTTAGCTTAGGGTCTAAGGGTATTATGATTTCCTTTTGATAAGGGTCATAATAATTTGTAACTTTAAGCTTATGGTTTTCAGGAGATTTATGAAGATTTGCTAATATTAGCTCACCGTAAATTTTGTATTTTTCTCTGTTTTCGGCATTAAGAAGTTCATTTCTTTGCTTTTCAACCTTTTTTTTATCCCTGTCTATTTTTGTGTTGATACTTTTAATAAGACTTGCAACTCTTTGGTTAATTTTATTTTTATTGTCTTGTTCATAATAATATTCATCAAGCAATTCACCAGGTGATGAGAAAGTTTTTTTCTCATAATCCTTTAAATATTCAACCTCCATACAATAAAAACCATATTGACTTTTATTTTCATCATAAAAAATATTAAAAGAAAAGTCATTTTGCTTTATTTTATTAATTATTTTACTAAATACATTCCATATTTCTTCTTTTTTATCAACACTTAATTCACCTATGTAGGTGCTTTCGTTTAAATTTGTCAAATAGCATATTTCTCTTGATATAAAAGGACTTAGACCTAAAAAGTTTTTATATAAAAAATTATAAATGTATGTTCCGTCATTTGTGGATTCAAATTCCTTTAAAAATAAATCTCTTGTAACGGTAAGTGGATTTATTTTATCGGAGCCTGGAGGTATAACATATTTAAGTCCCGGATATACTTGCCTTACAGAGCTTACATTTTCCGCAATTCTTTTAATTGCATCAATTATAGTGCAATCTTCATTTGTAAATATTATGTTGCTGTGTTTGCCCATTATTTCAGTTATCAAGGATTTATGTACTGTAGTACCTAATTCATCTTTGCATTCAAACGAGATTTCAACAATTCTGTCAAAATTAATTTGCTTTATATTTGTTATGTGAGCACTTGTTAAGTGTTTTCTTAATAGCATGCAAAACATAGGAGGTTCTAATGGGTTTTGTCTTGTTATATTTGTAATATGAAGCCTTGGGCTTGAACTTATTGCAGTAATTAACAGCTTGTAATTTTCTCCCTTGCTTCTGATTGACATTACTATTTCATTTTTATCAGGCTGATGAATTTTATCCACCCGTCCGCCTATTAATTTTTTATATAAATCACTGGTTATACTGTTTAAAAAAATACCGTCTAATGACATTTTAAATCCTCCGTTTCTATGGATTATTGTATCGTAAAATGCTGTTATTGTATATGAAAATATTTATTTTTGTTTACTAATAAGGTTTTAATGATATAATGGTGTAAATAGTTAGGGATACACCTACAAAATTGGGTTACTCACTATGGGACAGCTTTTAAAGGGATGTCAACAATTAGGTGTAATTGCTATTAATAAGCTGCGAATCAGCGTGTCATTCTGAACCGAAGGTGAAGAATCTAAGAATTTAAAGATATGAGCTCCTTTGCTATTGCTCAGGATGGCAAAGCGATACTATATCGTGATTTGGTAAACATATGATATTAAGCAACTTTCAAACAATATTATATAAAAGTATAAACAATATTTATGGAAACAACAAATAAACTATTTTGGAGAGAAGCATGGCAAATATATTTAGTATGACAGGTTATGGAAAAGGTGAACACAATGACGGAAAAAGAAGCATCACTGCTGAAATTAAAACTATAAACAACAGATATTGCGATATAAATATAAAAACACCACGGCATTTGCGTTTTTTCGAGGATAATATAAGAAAAATCTTGAAAAACAGCGTACAAAGAGGTAGAATAGATGTATATATAAACATTGATTACATAACTGAATCAGATACTGTCATTGTACCGAATTTGGCTTTAGCTAAACAATACAAAGATGCCATTGATGCAATTAAATCAGAATTAGGCTTGAACAGCAACCCTTCGCTCGATACAATAATAAAATTTCAGGATGTTTTAATTGCAAAAGAAGATGATCAGGATGAAGATGAACTGAGAATTTGCTTAGAAAATGCAATGAACGAGGCAGTAAAAAATCTTCTTAATATGAGAGAAACTGAAGGTATTCAGCTAAAGACTGACATTAGTTTATGTATGGCTAAAATTCTTGAATCAATGGAAACTATATCTCAAAATTCTAATTCAATTGTAGAAGATTATAAAAATAAATTTGAGTTAAGAATAAAAGAGTTATTAGGTTCACATGAACTTGATGAAAACAGACTGTATAACGAAATTGTAATTTATGCAGATAAAAGCGATATAAATGAAGAAATTGTAAGATTTAAATCTCACATGGCTCAGTTGTCTGATGCTTTGGAAAGTGGCGGGCAAATAGGAAGAAAATTAGACTTTATAATTCAAGAAGCTAACAGAGAAATTAATACTATCGGCTCTAAAATAGGAAACTTAGATATTATACAAATTGTAATCGAAATAAAAAATTTATTGGAGAAAATAAGAGAGCAAATACAGAATATTGAATAGGAGTTAAATATGTCAATTACTATAAATATAGGTTTTGGCAATATAGCATTATCGAATAGAATAGTAGCAGTAGTAAGCCCTGAATCAGCTCCAATTAAACGTTTAATTCAGGAAACCCGCGAAAAGGGTAAGCTTATAGATGCAACTTACGGCAGAAAAACCAGGGCTGTAATTATTACTGACTGTGATTATATAATTTTATCAGCAATTCAGCCAGATACAATGGCACAAAGGTTCGAGAACAACAACCACAATATCAAGTAGAGGTGGATAATGGATGAAGGATTATTAGTGGTAATATCAGGACCTTCTGGAGCAGGAAAAGGCACAATATGCAAACAGCTTTTAATGGAAATGGGTGATTTAAAAGTTTCCGTATCAGCTACCACAAGGAAGCCAAGAGCAGGCGAAGCAGAAGGTATAAGCTATTATTTTATTGAAGAAGAAGAATTTATAAATAGGATAAACAATAATGAATTTTTGGAATATGCAAAAGTTTACGGAAATTTCTACGGAACTCCCAAAGACGAAGTGTTCAAACAGCTTAAAGCAGGGAATGATATTATATTAGAAATAGATATTCAAGGGGCATTGCAGGTTAAAAAGAATTATCCAAGAGGAGTGTTCATTTTTATTCTTCCTCCTTCTCTTGAAGAATTAAAAAACAGAATTGAAGGAAGAGGCACTGATACAAAGGAAGTAATTTTACGAAGAATGGAATGTGCCTATGATGAATTAAACTATGCTTTTGAATATGATTATATTGTTTTAAATGATCATGTGGATAAAGCGACAGAAAAAATTAAACATATTATATTAGCAGAAAAAAACAGAGCAATTAGGAAAAAAGAAATTATCAGTAAAATCAGGGAGAAAATAAAATGAAAAAAATATCAATAGATGACTTAAACAATATGGTTGACAGCCGTTATTCATTGGTTACAATTATTTCAAAAAGAGCAAGACAAATAATTGACGGCTCAGAACTATTAATAAAAACAAATACAAAAAAACCCGTTGGAATAGCTATTGAGGAATTTTATGACGGAAAGTATGAAGCAATATATGATTATGACAAATACAAAAAAACTTTAAATACAGATAAAGATGATAAACAGGAAGCAGAAGAATAAGAACAACAGCAAGAATAGTCAGATAATCAGTCAAAGGACTGATTATTTAATTT
>CAZCTI010000056.1:0-7669 GCA_964501385.1 uncultured Clostridia bacterium | reverse complement strand
AAGAACAACAGCAAGAATAGTCAGATAATCAGTCAAAGGACTGATTATTTAATTTTGATGCCCTAACCCCATTTAGCAGAAGTATGGGGACACACCACTACCTCAGGGTAAATCTTTAGGGTTAGTGGAATGTCCCCAGTTAATGATTTCAAAAAAATGGTTGGTAGGCCACATGCAGCAAAATCCCAATTTGCACGAACGAAGCGAGTGAACAAATTGGTGATGGAGCCTGCACGACTTTTTATTGTTAGATGGAGAAAATATGTATAACACATTTGTACAGGTAATTTTAAACAACAATTCCAAAAGTACAGACCAAATATACACTTATGGGGTGCCTTATGAGTTTGAAAGTTTAGCAGAAGAAGGCAAAAGAGTAAGTGTTAATTTTGGCAGAGGGAAAAATATTATTGATGCACTAATAGTTTCTCTTTCTTCAACCTGCGATTATCCTTTGGAAAAAATTAAGCCCATTATTGAAATATTAGATGAAAACCCAATTGTTTCAAAGGAAATGATAAAAATTATTTCATGGATTAGGGACAGATATATATGCAAATATTCTGATGCTATGAGGTTGATGATACCTTCAGAAACTCAAAGTGTTTATGAAAAACATGTCTGCTTAAAGGAAAACAAGGAAATTACCGATTATAATATAAACAAAACCGATAATCAGATTAAAGTAATAGAATATCTTAAAATTCATCGATGTGTAAGTATAACTAAGCTTACCGATAAACTTAATATTTCAAAGTCAGTAATTAATAATCTAATAAAAAAGCATATATTGCAAGAAAAATTAGTTATTGAAAATAGTATTCAAAAAGAATTCCGGTTAACTGATTCCCTATGTTTAAATGAAGAGCAAAAAAATGCTTGTGAAACGATTTTAAATTCAGAAAAAAAAGCATTCTTGCTTCATGGAGTAACCGGCAGCGGAAAAACCGAAGTGTACATGAATATTATTGATGAATACATAAAAAGAAATAAGCAGTCAATAATGTTAGTGCCTGAAATTTCTCTTACAGCTCAGACAATCGACAGATTTGAAAAAAGATTTGGCAATAAAATTGCAGTATTTCATTCGAAGCTAAGCAAAAGAGAAAAATATATTCAGTGGCTCAGGGTTTATAACAAAGAAGCAGAAATAGTAATAGGAGCCCGTTCAGCAATATTTGCTCCCATTAGTGATTTAGGAGTAATTGTAATTGACGAGGAGCATGAGGACAGTTATATATCATCCACATCACCAAAGTATGACACGATAGAAGTTGCAATTAAAATGGCATATATGACAGGAGGCAAGGTTATATTAGGCTCTGCAACACCATCATTAAATACCTACTACATGGCAATGAAGGGGCAAATTGAATTAATTGAAATGAAAAACCGTGTTAAGGATGCAGAACTTCCGGATATGAAAATTATTGATATGTCCGGGGAGCTTGACAAAGGAAACAATACTATAATCAGTGAAGAATTGTATGAAAGTATCAAAAATTCTCTTAAGAAAAAAGAACAAGTTATATTATTTTTAAACAAAAGAGGATATTCGGGATTTGTATCCTGCAAGAAGTGCGGACATGTGGTAAGATGTCAACGGTGTGATGTTTCCATGACCTATCATATTCAGGGAAATATGATGAAGTGCCACTACTGTGGAAGAACAAGCAAAATGATTTATACATGCCCTAAATGCAGCAGTGATAAAATTGAGCAGTTCAGTGCAGGAACTCAGCATGTCGAAAAATTAATTAATCAATTATTTCCTCATGCAGCCATCGAAAGAATGGACTTAGATTCCATGACAGACAGAGACAGCTATGAAAATGTATATAATGATTTTAAAGCAGGCAATATTGATATTTTAATAGGTACACAGATGCTTGCCAAGGGATTTGATTTCCCTGAAGTAACTACGGTAGGCGTTTTATCAGCAGATGCAATACTAAATTTACCCTTTTACAATGCAAGTGAAAAAACATTTCAACTTATAACACAAGTAAGCGGACGAGCCGGCAGGGGAGATAAAAAAGGAAATGTTTATATACAAACATATGAGCCTGAAAATTTTATAATAAATGCAGCAAAAAACAATGATTATGATTTATTCTTGCATCAGGAATTAAAATTAAGAAAAGAATTTGCATTTCCACCATTTATTAATATAATAAATATATGCTTAATATCACGAAATGAAGAATTGGTTGTAAAAACAGCCAATGATAAATATTTGGAAGTAAAAGAAGCAGTTAAAGAAATGGTAAAGGAAAGAAGTTTATTATTATATAGACCTGTACCTCACAATATATACAAGGTAAATGACGAGTACAGAATAAACTTATTTTTGAAGATATCAAACTACAGTTTGGCAGAAATAAAAAAAATATTAAGAACTATATATATGGATAAGGATATAGAAAATATAAAGGTAAGCATAAATATTAACACAGATACAATTTAGGAGGACTTATGGCACTTAGAAATTTAAGATATGAAGGCGATGAAATATTAAGAAAGAAAAGCAGAGAGGTAGATGTTATAGATGAAAGAATCAAGACACTTATGAATGACATGGTTGAAACAATGTATGCAAATGAAGGTTTAGGACTTGCTGCTCCTCAGGTTGGAATACTTAAAAGGGTTATTGTAATAGACGTGGAAGACGGCAATGTGTATAAAATGGTTAACCCAAAAATAATCAACAAAACAGGAGTACAAACAGGTCAGGAAGGTTGCTTGAGCGTTCCTGAAAAAAAAGGTATAGTTAAAAGACCTATGAATGTTACGGTGGAATATACAGATGAAAATGGCAATAACGTTCAATTAGATGCTGAAGAGTTGCTGGCACGAGCTATTTGTCATGAAATTGATCATTTAAACGGAGTGTTGTTTATAGATAGAGCTCAAAAAAGGAGTTAGTATGAATGTAATTTTTATGGGAACACCTGACTTTGCAGTTCCAACCTTACAAAAACTTCACGAAAGCAGCCATAATGTAGTATTGGTTGTTACTCAGCCTGATAAGCCCTTTGGAAGAGGCAAGAAAATAAAAAAATCAGAAGTAAAAGAAACAGCAGAAAAATTAAACTTAAGAATTTTTCAGCCTGATAAAATTAAAAAGCAAGAAAATATCGATATATTAAAATCCTATAATGCTGATGTTATAGTAGTGGTTGCTTACGGACAATTATTGAGCAAAGAAATTCTAACATTGCCAAAGTACGGCTGCATAAATGTTCATGCTTCACTGTTGCCAAAATTAAGAGGAGCAGCACCGTTAAACTGGGCAATTATTAACGGAGAAACTCATACCGGTGTAACAACCATGCAGATGGATGTGGGATTAGATACCGGTGATATGCTGTTAAAATCAGAAGTTGAAATTGATGAAGACATGAATGTTGGAGAATTGCATGATATTTTGATGCACAAGGGTGCTGATTTGTTGATAGAAACTCTTGATAAGTTGGAGAAAAATGAAATAATTCCACAAAAACAAGATGATTTACTTTCAAATTATGCCCCCATGTTTAATAACGAAAACAGAAAAATAAATTGGAATTTAAGTGCAAAAAACATCCATGATTTAATAAGAGGATTGTCCCCATGGCCAACAGCATATTTTACAATGGATGAAAAAACTATAAAGGTATATAAATCATCATATATAAATGATAATTCAGATTATGAGCCAGGATATATAATAAAAGCAAACAATGAGGGAATCTTCGTAAAAGCAAAAGACGGAATTGTAATACTTAAAGAAATCCAAATGCCCGGCAAAAATAAAATGACTGTAGAAGCATATTTAAGAGGAAACGAGTTTCCAGAGAAGATTATTTTATAAATTTGAAATTACAGTCTGTGTCAAGCCTTGTTTTAATTTTTTTCTAATAGCTAAATGATTTATGCACCGGCATCTTTCGAAGCCCAAAGTAAAAAAATATTTAATGGAAAATTTGTAAATGCAGAGAGAAAATTTAAGGAGGGTGACTTGAATAAAATAAAAAGTTTGGTTTTTTTATTATTTGTATCTTTAGTTTTAGTACAAGTTGGATGTTCAAAGGAAGATTACGCAATAAGTAAAGAAGATGAAATTGAGGAGGGAACATCCATAATAGAAAATAATAATTTAACCCTGGACAATAAACCCATATATTTAGAAGATGCCTTAAATTTAGTATCAGTCGTAGAGGACACACATCCATCATTCGTCATGGGGGATATTGGAGAAAATTATGAAGAGGGAAAGCAAGAATTCTTAAATTCAATAACTCAAAATACAAGTAAAGATGAATTTAAATATCTTATTCGCAAATACCTTGTTCTTTTACAAGATGGTCATACAGGGATACAAAGAAATGAAAGTGATGATTTCTTTTTGAATTTAGAATACTATGCAATTGGAGAAGAATTATTACTGTTAGATAAAGATGGGAACATTTCAGATAATAAGGTAACCAAAGTAGGTGGAGTACCAATAAATAAGATTTATGAAACAGTTCAAACATATTATACTGCGGAAAATGATGCAGCAAGAGAGCGGAATAATAATATGTGGACATTAAATTACGAAGTACTAAAATTAGCGGGATGTGATATTATCAATAACTCTGTTGATATAATCACGGAACAAAATGGCTTAGTGTCTGAAGGCAAAATAAAGTTTATAAAGAAAAACATCTACGAGTCTTATGAATACTCATCTGAGATAGAATCTAAAATGATTAATGATATTTTTTATATCGATATGAATGTATGTAAAGACAATAATATACTTGATAAGCAAGTAGAGAAACTAAAAGAAACCATAAAGAGCGGATGCAGAAAAGTAATTATTGATGTTAGGGACAATCCCGGGGGTAATTCAGCAGCCAGTGAAAAGTTGATAAATGCTATGGACATGAGTGTTCCTACATATGGAGTTTATGTTAGATATTCAGAGCTGGTTAATAAAAAATATAGTGAAGCTCCTTTAGATGGCTTTGAACATTATAAGCCAAATAAGACTACAGCCAAGGGAAATGAAAATATTGACTTAGCTATTCTTATGAATGACAAAACCTTTAGTTCAGCAACTATGTTGGCTGTATTTGTAAAAGATGGTGAACTTGGGACATTAATTGGAAGCCCCAGTTCCAATGCACCTAGTAGCTATGGTGATATCTTGTACTACAGGTTGCCAAACAGTAAAATTGATTTGACAATTTCCTTTAAGAAATTTCTACGACCAGATACAGAAGCGGATCAAAGAATTTTAATACCAGATATTGTTACTGAATATAATGCCGATATTCTTGAAATAGCAATAGATTATCTTAATACAAAATAAAATTATGAGCTTGTGAAAATTACGCTTGCCTAGGGAGTGTTTCATATTTCGTGTAAATGGATTTTTTGTTTAAAAAATATTTAGGTGAAAAGGTACTTATAGGAGAAGTACCTTTTTTATGAAAAAAAGTAAAAAGAGGCTAATTCATTTAAGATAGCCTTGTATAATATTCTTCTTGTAATAAATTAAATTTTATGGGCATGCGAACAAGTATGCCTGTGTTTGTTTTATTAGAACTTGCATTACCTGTGACAAACCGTAGTTTGCTGCTTAAAAAGACTGCTTGCTGCGGCATTTTTATGCCCTTTTTGAAGGAGGAAAAATGAATTTAGAAGACTATGGGTTTAGATCTACAATGAATTTATCAAATGATTTTCTGCAGGGAAATTATATGCCTGCAAGAGTATTTATTATGGAACCCCTATGCATAATTGCCAGTATCGTCATATTGTTTTTGTTGATAATAAATTCATAATAGCATATAATAAACTTAAAAGATATTGATGGGAAATGATATAAGAAGGGCGGGTAAGGTCATGACTTCTGACACTATTTCAATTGAAAAAATAAAAGAAATAATAATACCCATATTAAAAAAATATCCAGTAAGAAAAGCTATACTATTTGGATCATATGCCAAAGGTAATGCTTCACAGAGCAGCGATATAGATTTATATATTGATACAAACGGGAGATTAAAAGGATTAGATTTTGTTGGATTGCTTGAAACTCTTTCTAATAGTTTGGGTATAGAAATAGACTTAATAGATAAGTCACATATAGAACCTGATTCTTCAATAAATCATGATATTGAGAACGGGGGGACGATAATATATGAAAAATCTGAAGATTATTCAAAAAATGCTTAGTTATATTGATTCTATAGTAAAATATACAAGTAATATTACTTATAATGAATTTAAGAATAATAGTATGATGGTAGAAGCGTGCATATTTAATTTGAGTCAAATTGGTGAGTTAACCAATAAACTTGATAAGGAGTATCTAAATAAACACTCTGATATTCCGTGGTTTAAAATTAAAGGGTTAAGAAATCGTATTGTTCATGATTACGAAGGTGTAAATCTGAATTTAATATGGGAAATTATCGATGTGGATATAAAAATATTAGGAAAACAACTGTTGAAACTAATTGAATAGACTAATCTACCTATTGAAAACTTTTTAATTATAATAATTCCCTCTACAAGCTCTAATCTGAGCCTCATAAGTACTAATAAAGATTAGTATGTAAAACTAATGAAAATCCGTTATGTATCTATTGTCATTCTGAACCGAAGGTGAAGAATCTCAAGGAGGAATGTCCCCGTACTATGAGATCCTTAAAGAGTAAATATTTCACAGAGAATATTTACTCTTTTTGTTTATGTTTTGTTTATTTTGGAACAAATTTGGTAAGAATTCGTCCAATTTAAAGTGACAGCTTATTGATTTCACTCAATTGGTGGTGTAAAATAAAAATGTTGCTAAGAAACTTGATGGTCAAAGCGATGATTCTGCTAACAAATTAGTAAGGGGGAAATGTTAAGACAATGCAGTTACAGGATAGACAATTTAAAATCAGTAGTGTAAAAAAAAATAAAGGTTATTTAAAATTGTGTGTGCTCAGTTTGTTGTTGATTTTATTATGCTCATGCAATACAAACAATGGCAATGTTATTAATGATACTGAAGTGGTAAACAAGGGCGATAACATTTCAGAGGATATAACAAATCTAAATTTGGAAGAAGTCTTAGCTAAAGTCAAAGATGAAATTGTGATTTTAACCGGTCTCGCTGATATTGATACATCAGAGCTCTTTAGTTTTGATAATATTTATTATATCAATGTAAATAGAAGCGGTGATTATTATGGAATATGGAGATATGAAAACGGTGATTTAAAAAGAATCCTTCATAAAATAGAAGAAGTCGTTAATAGCCGGGATGATGATAAAATAATTATAGATGGACCACATAATTCATACATTATAAAATTAGGTACTAACAATGATGGTAAAAAGAAAGTTTTATATGAATGCTATTATACAGATATATTAAACAGTGACAATGGAGATTTCACCTGCTATATAAATGATTTTTTCTCAGTATGTGTTGTTGATAATAAAAGCAATGAAATTATTTTGAATAAATACATAGATATAAATAATGAGTTTTCAAACGAGGACTTCATATTAGATAATGACAGAGTATATTCTCCGACAAGATTGCAGATTGATGAAACCGGATGGATTAAAAATTCCAATATGGCTTACTTTGCATGTTATGACATGTCAAATATATTTTTTGTTATAGATATAGATAAAAAAG
>CAZCTI010000055.1:0-12084 GCA_964501385.1 uncultured Clostridia bacterium | reverse complement strand
AGTTTAGCCGTTTATAGGGCTACAAAGAAAACCAAGGGAAATAAGGAGATGATATAGTGGCTGAAATTAAATATGAAATAACTGAAGAATTAGCTGTGCTTTCTGAATCAGCAAAAGGTTGGACAAAGGAATTAAATATGGTCAGCTGGAATGACAGAGAACCTAAATTTGATATAAGAGAATGGTCACCGGAACATGAAAGAATGGGAAAAGGGGTAACATTAAACAAAGAAGAAATGAAAATAATTAAGGACATTCTAAATAAAATTAACCTTTAAGTATTTCAGATTCATAAACAGTGCTATTTTCCGTATATAACATGTTTGAATTTTCTTAAAAAGGGAAGATGAAAAAATAATTAAACACAAAAATATCATTCCTTAAAGAATGATATTTTTGCTTAACTTTTAGTTATTTTAAGGTCCGTCCCCGGAGTGCCTACCCGGAGTGCCTACCTGCAAAATTAGTTGCCGTTTAATACTTTGACAATAAAATTCTCAGAAGGCAATATCAATGTTTTTTCACCCTTCATAGTAACTTTCAAAGCTTCTAAGCTTCTTATGAATTCATAATAATCTACTCTATCTTCAGTTGAATAAGCTTCTGCTATAATTTTCATATATTCGCTTTCACCTTGGCCTTTCAATTCTTCAGCAGTCGCTGATGCCTTTGATAAAAGAATTCCTACTTCTTTGTCAGTTTCATTAACTACCTTGCTTGCTTCTAAATTACCTTCTGCCCTGAAACTTTCAGCCATTTGAGTTCTTTCAGATATCATTCTGCTATATACGGCAGATTCGTTATCTTCAGGTAAGTCTAATCTTTTAATTTCCACTGCCACTGTAGATACACCGTAATTTTTAAGCTGAGCATTAACTAATTCGGTAATTTTATCATTAACATCATCTATTGAACGATTGTCTGAATTTATTATAGTGGTTTGATCCATTGTTCCTAATGTATTTTTTACAGCATTATATACTACTGCATCTATACGGTTTTCCATTTCAGATATCCTTGATACAGTTCTCATAAAAGTATATGGGTCATCTATTTGCCATACTGTAAAATTATCAACAACCAATGTTTTTTTGTCACCTGTCAATACTTCTGAAGGAGGTATGTCATACATCATTCTATATTGAGGAATAGTCTCAACTTTATCCAACATAGGAAGTTTGAAATGCAGTCCTGCTGTATCCTGAATTTTTACGAATTTAGAAAACCTCGTAACATATGCATATTCATTTTCATGTACTATATATGTTGTGTTTGTAACTGAAACTATCAACACAATCAATATAATTAATTTTACCAAAAATCCTAATTTGCTTGATTTTTTAGTTTCCTGCATTAATTTTCACCTCCATTGTTTGTTGTAGTTGTATTAAAACTTTCTATAGGCAGCAATTTTTGAACCCCTCCATCGGATGAATCTATATATACTTTTACTCCAGGCAATATTTCTTCTATAGCTTCTAAATACATTCTTGTTCTTGTTATATTTTTGTTTTTGGCATATTCTGTATACATTGCATTGAATCTTGCCACATCACCTTTAGCTTCATTTATTTTAGACTCTCTGTAAGATTCTGCTTCTCTTATTAGTTTATCAGCATTGCTTTCTGCTGCAGGAAGAGTTTTGTTTCTATAAGCTAAAGCTTCATTTATTCTTGTTTCTTTTTCTTGTTTTGCTGTTTCTACTTCTTTAAATGCTGCAATTACTTGTTGCGTTGGTGGCTCACTATCCTGAATTTTTACATCCAATAATTGTACTCCTAAATCGTAGTTTTCTAATTTACTTACTATTTTCTCTTTGATCTCAGCCTGGATGATAGATTTTTCAGTTGTTAGTACACCGTCAACATCCTTTGAACCAATTATGCTTCTTGCTGATGATTGTGCAATCATTTTAAGAATTTGTGATGGTTCATCAGAATTAAACAAGAATTTTACAGGATCAGATATTTTCCATTCAATAAAAAAGTCTATATTAACAATGTTAAAATCTCCTGTTATCATTTTTGCTTCATCTGCCACTGAAGTAGATGAATAGCTTTTATCCTCATTATCGCTTTTATATCCCATCTGTAGTTTTTGTGTTTTATTTACTGCTACTTTAGTAACTCCTTGTATAGGATATGGCAGCTTAAAATGCAATCCTGCAGATTCAACGCTTGTAACTTTTCCAAGAGTTGTAACAACCGCTTGTTCTGTTTCTTCAACGGTATATTGACAAGACATTATTACAGATGCTGCAATTAATAATAATGGTATAATTAAAAGAAATTTAAATTTACCAGGCTTTACAGGAGGTTTTTTCTCAGGCTGAAAATCCTGATTTTGAAAATTGTTACGCTTTTCAATTGTACTTAAAAAATTCATTAATAGATTTCTAAAGTTCATTTTGCCGCTCCTTCTTTATTACTATATTATTACTCACTAATTATATCATAAATATTTAACGTTACCAAGAAATTATATATTTTTAGTCCCTGTCAATATAATGCAGAAAATATTATTATTGTAGATAGTGCTGGAGGTAATTACGGGTAATAAATATAGATATTTTAGCAACCTTTATTAAATTTTTTGAGAAATTATAATTACATTGTTACTAAAGAGAATTTAATGCATATTATTAGCAGAATATTTTTTTGTTTAAGGTGGAATGCTTAGAATTATAAGTAACATTATAAATTATTTGACAGAGGTAATTATGCAGCTTAAACAAAAGAAATTAAATCTAAATGAAATAAATGACGACACTAAGTTATTGCTATTAAATGAAATAAATAATCATGTTTTATTGGATGAAAAACCATCATTTTTTCTTAACTCGGTAGTAGATACAAAAATATTTAAGGAACATCCTTTTTACATGCTTTATAAGCTTAAGGCAACTGAACAATCACCGATTCACCACCCTGAAGGAAATGTATGGAATCATACAATGTTAGTTGTTGATTGGGCGTCTAAACTAAAAAATAAGAGTAAGGACGAAAAAGTTTTTATGTGGGCAGCACTTTTGCATGACATAGGAAAAGCAGAAACCACAAAAAATATGAAGGGAAAAATCACAGCATACAATCATGAATCAGTAGGTGCGGATATGTGTGTTAAATTTCTTCAAGAATTTACCACAGATGTTAAATTCATAAAAAAAGTAGTTGGTCTTGTGAGATGGCATATGCAAATTCTTCATGTGGTGAAGGATATGCCATTTGCAAATATTAAATCTATGAGAGAAGAAACTGATATAAATGAAGTTGCCCTCTTGGGTTTTTGTGACAGGATGGGAAGAACAAAAGTAGATACTGAAAAAGAAAAAAACAATATAAAAGTTTTCATAGAAAAATGTAATTTATAAGTTAAAGCAGATTAACAAGGATTTTAATGATTTAAAAATGTGTCATAGGGGTATAACTTTATTAAGATTATAATGGGAGGAAATTATGTCAAAACTTTTTAGCAGTTTTAAAATTAAAAATATTGAAATAAAAAACAGAATTGTGATGGCGCCAATGTGCATGTACTCAGCAGATAATGACGGTATAGCAAAAGATTGGCACTATATTCATTATACCTCGAGGGCTGTAGGAGGAGTTGGTCTTATATTGCAGGAAGCTACTGCAGTTGAGCCAAGAGGAAGAATATCTTCAAATGATTTAGGATTATGGAATGACAATCAAATTGAAGGACTTAAGAAAATTGTTAAAGCCGTAAAGAAAAACGGTTCATTGATGGGTGTCCAGTTAGCACATGCAGGCAGAAAATGTGAAGCGGAAAACGAACAAATAATTGCACCAAGTCCAATAGCATTTAGCGATGAATACAGGCTTCCAAATGAAATGACGAGGGAAGATATTAAAACAGTTATTAAAGCTTTTAAGGACGCAGCAAAACGATGTATTGAAGTGGGATATGATATAATTGAAATCCATGGTGCTCATGGTTATTTAATAAATCAATTTTTGTCACCTGTAACTAACAATAGAACAGATGAATATGGAGGTTCTGTTGAAAACAGAGCAAGGTTTTTAAAGGAAGTACTGCACGCTGTTCGTGAAGTGTGGACTATGGAAAAACCGTTAATCCTTCGAGTAACAGCAGAGGATTATGTAGTGGAAGGAAATCATCCCGAGGATTTGGCTGAATTAATTAATTTGGTTAAGCATGAAGGTGTAGATATTGTTAATGTAAGCTCCGGAGGCTTGGTAAGTATTGCTCCAAAAGTATTTCAAGGATACCAGGTTAAATTTGCAGAGATTATTAAAGAAGGAACAGGACTTCCGGTGATTGCCGGTGGATTAATAATTGACCCTCATATGGCTGAAGAAATTCTCCAAAATAATAGGGCGGATATGATATTTTTAGGCAGGGCCCTGCTGAGAAATCCTTACTGGCCTCTTCAGGCAGACTATGAGCTGAAAAATGAAGTATCTTGGCCAAAACAATATGAAAGAGGCAGATTACGAAGGAAGTAGAATTAGTCTACATAACTAAGAGTTAATAAAATAAAACTATGTAGTACGTACATAGTTTTTTAATTGACTTTACCGGGTACAAGCAGTATTATTATAATAAAAAAGAGGTGATTTATGCCTAATTTAACTGCTTTTTTATCATATGTATTTATAACGACTTTTACGCCCGGACCTAACAATATTATGGCAATGTCAAATGCCGGCAGATACGGTTTTAAAAAGAGTATACCTTTTAATACGGGAGTATTTTTTGGTTTTTTAATTATAATGGTATTAAGCAGCTTTTTAAGTGTAACATTATATAATTTAATTCCATCAATAAAGCCTATAATGACTTTTATAGGAGCTGTTTATATATTATGGCTTGCATGGAAAATATACAATAGTAAGCCTCATACTGAAGAGAAACAAAGCCACACCAATACATTTATTGCAGGACTTCTATTGCAGTTTGTAAATGTAAAGGTTATAATATATTGTATAACGATTGTTTCAACTTTTATAGTCCCTTATTACAAATCCTACATTGCTTTAGGTTTGTTTTCGTTATTTCTTCCATTTGTAAGTTTTTTATCCACATGCAGCTGGGCAATGTTTGGCTCGGTATTTCAGAAGTTTCTTGTTAAAAATGAAAAAACAGTTAATATTATTATGGCATTGCTGCTTGTTTACAGTGCTGTGTCATTTTATTTATAGGTGAGGTGTTTAGCATAATTTCAAAGACAGTTGAGCAGACAAAAGTTATTTACGGAAATTTAATGCTTCCTGAACATGCAAATATTGCTGGGAATGTTCATGGTGGCGAAGTAATGAAAATGATGGATAATGCCGGAGGGGTTGTTGCAAGGAGGCATTCTCGTACCAATGTAGTAACTGCAAGAGTTGATGGATTGGAATTTCATTATCCTATTCATGTAGGCAATTATGTAATGTGTGTATGTAAAATGGCCTTTGTTGGAAATAGCACCATGGAAGTTATGGTTAAAGTTATGGTGGAGGACTTAAGTTGTGAAGGTGAACCAAAGGTTGCTCTTACAGGATATTTTACATATGTCGCAATTGACGAAAATGGTAAAGCTATACCGGTTCCATCGTTAAAATTAATCACAGATGAGGAAGTAAAGCTTAATAATGAAGGTAAGGAAAGGTATTTAAGATATAAAAAATCAAGGGTACTATAGGTAATGAACTAAATAATATAAAATTCGTTCCAAAGTCTCAAAGCATAAAGGAGGACGTGAGAACTTATGTGGGAGAGAGCAGAGCTTAAGACTAAAGCAAAGGAAGTTTTAAAGAAAAACTATTGGAAATCATTTTTAATAAGTCTTGTTTTACTTATTTCAGGTGGAGATGGCCATGGAGGCGGTTCATCCGGCAGGAGTGCCGGAGACAAAATTGGTGAGTGGATTGATTATTCGGAATATATGATAATAATTGTAGCAGTTGTGGTTTTACTTATAGTATTTAGAGTACTAATAGGTTATGCATTAGAAGCCGGCTCAAAAAAGTACTTTGTACAATCAGCTCAATATAAAAATGATATAGGTTGTTATGATTTTGCATTTGAAACAGGCAATTTTAAAGGAATTATTTATACCATGTTTTTAAGAGATATATATAATTTTCTATGGACATTGCTGTTTATAATTCCCGGAATAGTCAAGGCCTATGCTTATAGAATGGTTCCATATATTTTAGCTGACAATCCTAAAATGGGTCCAGATAATGCCATTACTTTAAGCAGAAAAATGATGGATGGACATAAGCTTAATTTATTTATACTTGAATTATCCTTTATTGGCTGGTACTTACTTGGACTCTTAGCCTTGGGAGTAGGAATATTATTTGTAAATCCTTATTATAATGCAACTGAAGCACAGCTTTATTTAGTTTTAAGGGATAATGCCATAGGTCTTGGATACTGTACTTATGAGGATTTGAATCTACAGAACAACTTTAACAAAATTAACCATGATGGTTATTATTGGGAATAAAGCATAAATCACCCCCTGTTTGTATATACTAATATACATAGGGGGTGTTTCCTTTGAATCCAATCGAAGTACATTATAAGAATAGCTTTGCAGCAATTAAAATAGGGAGTTTTTTAGCAGAGCATATGAATAATGCAGCAATAGTTTGTATAGGAACAGACAAATGCATTATAGACAGTTTGGGACCCTTAACAGGAACTTTATTAATGAAAGAAAATATCAAGGCGGATATTTATGGCACTTTAGAAAAGCCTGTTCATGCAATGAACATTAGTGAATATGTAAAAAACTTAAAAAAGAAAAATTATGATTGTATTATTGCAGTGGATGCCTGTTTAAGCAATAAGAAAAATCAAGGAATTATAGAAGTAAGAGAAGGCTCAATTACTCCCGGCAAGGGTATAGGAAAATTCCTGCCGGAAATCGGTGATGTATCTATAATCGGGATTGTTGATTCAAGTGATAAGGAATTTCATGACTTGGTTCAAGATACAAGGCTTTCTCTTATTTATGATATGGCAGAAATTATTTGCCAAGGATTAATAAACGCTTTTACAATGAGTTCGTCTGAAAGTTATGATCAGGCATCCATAAGCAGAGTGTAGGGGGGGACACACCTTCATGGTAAGTAATGCGTTGGGGGCAGTCCATGAAGGAATGTCCCCGTAAGTAGGAGGGACACACCTATACGGTATGTCCCCAATTGCTTTTATTTTAGAGCTTCTATGGCTGCTTTTAACTGGAAATCTTCCAAATCATTTTCTGAATGTTTTATAAGTGCATTGTACAATGCATCTTGAGTAGCAAAATCTATTATCCCGTATGGAAACAATAAATTATCTTTTTGGAACTTCATGACTTGGTTAAATGATATTTTGTCATAAACTCCATCCGGTTCGTTTACTTCATAACCTAAGTCCATAAGTATCATTTCAGCTGACAAAACATCAAGGCTTACATTTCCTAATTCAGGCTTTTTTTCTTTGCTAAACTTTGGATATTTGGAAATATCAATTTTTTCATTTTCTATTATAATATCCGGTGCGATTCCTATTTTATGTACAGGTATTTTATTAACAGAAAAGTATTCAGCTGTCGTAAATTTAACTCCGCTTCCGTCGATTAGCGGATACAGAGACTGGACAACTCCCTTGCCATAAGAGTTTGTACCTACTATTTTTCCTTCATTTTTGTATTTAACGGCCCCTGCGAATATTTCTGTTGCACTGGCACTTCCTTCGTTAATCAATACGGCTATTTCGTATTTTTGCTCTTTTAAAGTACTTTCATATATATCTTCCTTGCCGGCTGCATATTCAACGTATACTAAAGGTCCTTCTGAAACAAACATATTTAAAAGCTCAACAGAAGACTTTAAAGTCCCACCGCCATTGTTACGCATGTCTATAACGATTTTTTTCACATTGTTTTTATCAAAATTGGAAAGTTCTTTCTCTACAAGCTCTGCAGTGTTGTCAGAAAAACTTGTAACCTTTAAATATCCTATATTATCCTCTAAAATTTTTCCTTCAACATTGCTTGTAACTATTGTCCTTCTTATTAAATCAAATGTTAAGATTTCTTTTCCTCGCAAAATTCCTATTTGAACTTTAGTTCCTTCCTCGCCTCTTATAAGAAGAGATGCTTGGCTTGAGGTAGCTCCAGTTATGTCATACCCGTCAACAGTCTTAATTATATCTCCTGCCTTGATGCCTGCTTCTATTGCAGGCGAGCCCGGTAGTGGAGTTACTACAACAACTTGTCCGTTTATGTCTATTATTTGAACGCCTATGCCTGAAAACTCTCCTGCAGTATCTTCAAGCAATGCTTGGTATTCCTTAGGTGTGTAGTAAGTGCTGTAATCGTCTAAAACATTGAAGAATCCGTCATATAGTCCGTTCATTATATCTTCTTGGCTTACTTCATATTGATAATTGTTAAGCACAAAATATATTACTTTCTTCATAAATTCTACATCTTCCGAAAATTTATCTTCATCTAATTCAATAGCTAAAACTGAAGTAAATGAAAATAATAACATTAAAACTGCAATAAACAAACTTATTTTTCTTTTCATAGTACACCTCGTTTTCTTAATTCTGGGACATTCCTTTAAGACTCTTGACCTCATAGGCTACCTATACTTAAAATGTAACCCCATATCTCTGATTGTGAGCAATTGTTAGTAATAGGTTTGTCCCAATTAAGTATATTTCAAAATATTAAGACTGTAAAGGAAATTAAGTTAACACCTATTAACCATAACATCAAGTATAACTCTATCCGTATCATTCATTCCTATATTTGAAACATGAGCTAAATTTTGAATTGTTTTTTCTGCTGTACTGCCTAAAATGCCATTATCTTCAGGAATGTATATTCTTTCTAAAGCCATTTTTGCAGCATCAACAGCAGCATCAACTGATATTGATAATTTATATGCACATCCCAATTTTGCTCCATCACAAAGCATTCCTGAAATTCCTGCAATCATGTTGTTTATAGAGCCTTTGATTTGAACATTGTCGCCACATAGCAAATGTACAAGACCTGCGGCACAGCCTACTCCAGCTGCTACTCCGCAGCCACAAACCGGAGAAAGAGCACCTAAATAAACTTTTACGAAAATTGTTATTAAGTGGCTTAGTGCTACAGAGCGAAGTATTTTTTCATTTGAAATATTTCGTTTATTGCCGATATATGATATTGGAATTATTGCTACCAAGCCATGATTGCCTGAACCGGCACTGCTCATAACAGGCAACAGGTATCCGGACATTCGTGCTTCTGAAGCAGCTGCAGTATATGCTTTAGCCATGTCAAAATCATCGCTTGCCTTGTTATATAAATAATTGCCTAAACCAACTCCTGTTTGTTCCTTTAATCCTGCATCAGCTATTTTTAAATTCATGTCAATACCATATTGAATAAAAGAAATTTGTTCTATTGGGACTGTATCAACAAAGCTAATCAGTTCATCAATGGTAAAATTTTTTATTTCATATTTTATTTCACTGTTAATATTATTATTTTTTACAGATGTATTTTCACCTTTATCAATTATAACTTCATCATTTTTGCTTTCAAAAATAATATTGGTATGAGCATTTCGTATTATAACCGTTGCTTTATCTTTATCTCCAATTACTTCTGCCTTAATATATAATCCTTGAATATCAGACTTAAGCTTTAGGTTTATAATATTTGATCTGACAATTTCTAATGATTTATCAATACTTTCACCATCTACATCTTTCAATACTTCCAATACATAGTGGGATTTGCCGATAATTAATGATAGAGCAGCTGCAAATATTATGCCGTGTTCGTTTGTTCCCGGAATTCCTACACTGTAACCATTTTTTAATATATTTTTATCTACTTCCAAATTAACTTGTTTAATTTCAGAGCCTAAAATTTCTTTTGCTCTTGCTACCGCATAAGCAACAGCCCCTGGCTCTGTGCACCCTAATGCAGGGGTAACCTGATTTTTTAATATGTTTATTAGAAGCATATTTATCATATTTGCATCTCCTGTTCTATTAAATACTTTAATTATATACATACAAAAAACATGCCAATAAATTATTTTTGCAAATCAATTGAAAAATAGCTATTTATGAAAAATTCAATATAAAATCATTATCATAAATGATAAATATGGGTAATGCACTTATTAGAATTGCTATAATTTAGACATTGCAAACATTTATCAAATTTGAATGGCTGTTTATCAAAATTGATAAATTATTAGAAAATTTATAAACTAAGGTATAGTAAATACCACTGCCTTGTATTATAATACTCTTAAGAGGGATGAATAAAATGAATATTTTAATGAATATAAAATATGAGCTTCAGCATATTATTGAAGCAATGCATGCAGTAACAAATGTAGATATAACCATAGTTGATGAAAGCCTCCAAAGAGTAGCCTCCACTGTTGACAAAGAATACAGCATTGGAACACAAGCTCCTTTGAATTCTGCCTTTCATAAATGCATTATGACAGAAGAACAATATTTTTTGGACAATCCAAGACAAAACACTATATGCTATGAATGCGAAAATATAGAAAACTGTAAAGAATTGGTTGAACTGTGTATTCCTATTAAGTTTGGAAACAAAATAATAGGAGTAATAGGCATGTGTGCTTATGACGAGAAAGCAAAACAAAACCTTCTGTTGAATCGTGAAAGTTTTATGAATTTTGAAAGCCAATTAGGCGATATTATATCAACTATTCTAAGCGAAAAGAAAATTATGAAAATGCTTGAGTATTCATCTTCTGAAATGATGACTCTCATTAATTCATTAAATGAGGGGATTGTAATTATTAATAATAATTATGACATTATAACAACCAATAATTACGCCAATGAAAAACTAAATATTACATATACCCCAACCTTATGGAATTTACTTACGGAAAAAGTATATAATAATTTAATTTCAAAAAACTTTATCGGTGAAGTAGGACCTGTAAAGCTTAATAATACAGAATTTGTGATAAATGCCAGCCCAATTATGCTAAAGGATGAAAGGCAAGGAACCATATTAGTATTGTCTGATTTTAACAAAATGAAGGAATCGGTAATTGAATCAAACAAAAAAAAGGATTTGATTACATTTGATGATATTGTTGGTGAAAGCGAGCTTTTAAAACAAGCAAGAAGAGAAGCCATACAAGTGGCACAAGGAGATGCTTCGGTATTAATATTCGGCGAAACAGGAACAGGCAAGGAAGTTTTTGCACGGGCTATACATAATTTAAGTTCAAGAAAAAATCAAGTGTTTATGGCTATAAACTGTGGAGCAATTCCTGAAAATTTAATTGAAAGTGAACTTTTCGGATATGAAAAAGGGTCATTTACAGGAGCCAATGCATCAGGTAATCCGGGTAAATTTGAAATATGTAAGGATGGGACACTATTTTTGGATGAAATAGGAGATCTTCCTTTTTCCATGCAAGTAAAATTAAATAGGGCTCTTGAAGAAAAAGAAATAACGAGGGTTGGAGGAAGCATTCCTATAAAGGTTAACCCAAGAATAATATCAGCAACTCATAAATCTTTGACTTCAATGGTTGAAAAAAAATTATTCAGGGATGATTTATACTACAGGCTCAATGTGGTTCCAATTCATCTCCCTCCTTTAAGAGAAAGGGGGTATGATGTAATTATTTTATCGCGATATTTTCTTAGCAGTTTTAACAATGTTTATAAAAAGGAACTTAAAGGATTTACTCAAGAAGCAGAAAAACTGTTAATGAGATATAAGTTTCCCGGAAACATTAGGGAACTTAGAAATTTAATCGAATATGCAGTAATATTTGAAGAAAACAGCCATATAGGTACAGATAACCTCAAAAGGAAGATGGGTGCTCAGGAAGGTATTAACAATTTGAAACTACAAGAATTGACAAGATTATATGAAAAATCAGTAATAAACAGTAAAATCAAAGAACTTGGCGGAGACTTAGATTCAAAGAAGGAAGCGGCGAAACAGCTTGGAATCAGTATTGCCACATTGTACAGAAAGTTGGAGATGCCCTAACCCTATTTTTCAGAGTCTTTTCATCTGAAAAATAGAGGTAGGTCATT